>CAZZAH010000198.1:6234-7764 GCA_964652115.1 uncultured bacterium
CGAAACGCGTCGAGCCCGCCTCCCCCTTCGTTCACCAGGCTCTCCCACACCTTCTCCCACGCGAGGGTCGTCGCGAGGGGCGGATTCCACTCGAGCGCCGGGAGGCCCGACCCACGCGCGCGCTCGACCAAACAGAAGAGGAAGCCGCGACCAAGGTCCCAGGGCAACTCCTGGTATTTCCGGACCGCGGCGGCGCCGAGGAGGAAGCAGCTCGCGTCCGCGCTCGCATCGCGGCTCATCGCCTCGAGCATGATCTCGTGGAAGTAGGAGGTGATCCGCAGCGTGTTGACGAGCCGCGCGACCTGATTACAGCCCGAGCGAAGATCGGGTGCGTCGAGCACGTCGTCGAACGATCGAGTGTAGATCACGCCGCTGTCGCCCAGCGCCCCCTCGGCCAGCCAGCTCACCGGAAGATCACGAGGCTCGACCGACTCAAAGAAATCGAGCAGCGCCGAGAGCAGCCGGGGAGCGTTCTCGGGCCGCGCCTTCACGAGGGCGTCGACCGCGTCGAGCAGCAGGATGGCGCGCGCGTCATCGGATCGGGTTCGGGGCGGTGCGAGCTCCGCGAGTATCGGCCAAAGCAGAGGGAGCTCTTCCTGCCGTCCAATCCGATCGCGTAGAGAAGGGATGTCGTTCACGTGACGATCCTCTCGGGCAGGAGGGAAGCGGTCGATTCAAGCCGTGCGAGCGCCGCGATGTGTGTCGGGCCGGTACCGCAACATCCACCGATCCACTTGATGCGCGGCTCGCGTTCCGCCAGCGCGTGCGCGCGCGCCGCCCAATCGAGTCCATTGCCGAAGGCCGGCAAGCTGAGCGCGAGATCGGAGTGGAAGCACGAGGCGAGATGTTCGACCCCGGCCTCGAGCTCAAGCGCGGCATCGTGACATCCGAGCCCCAGCACCGACACTCGCCCCTTCGCGAGGATCGCGGCGGCGCGAGCGGCCCGTTGCGCGGGAAGCACGTCGACCTCTTCATCCGCGAGTCGACCGTCGGCGAGCGGCGCGACGAACACCCAAGTCTCCCCGGGCCACTCGAGGCAATCCAACGCGAGCTCGATCTCGCCCCACGCGCGAAAGGATTCGAGCAGCAGCACCGCCCCGCCGTCTTTGCCCGCGTCGAGCACCGCCTCGCGAAGCACGCTCGAGAGCGTTTCGTAGATGGAGCGTGCCCGGCCAGCATCGTTCGCCGGAAGCCCAGTCGGGCCGATCGAGAGAACGACACGCCCATCGGCGCACTCCGATTGCCGCATCGCCTGCTCGATGAGCGATCTCGCGGCGGCGAGCCGAGTCACGAGATCGGCGGGTACCGCGCCGCGCGCGAGCTCCGCGGTCACCGCCATGCTCGGCGTCCTGATCGCACGCGCGCCGGCCGCGAGATACGCGGAGTGGAGCGCAAGAGCGAGTCCGCGATCGACTCCGTCCAGCCGCTCGCGGGACATCCAAAGCCCCATTCCTCCGTCGAGCAGTTGACGCGCCATGCGGTGATCCTCGAATCTAGGTTGGGTTCGCGCCAGCGTCGCTCGCCGCGCGA
>CAZZAH010000199.1:0-7642 GCA_964652115.1 uncultured bacterium
ATCCGCGCGCGCCTCCGAAGAACTGCTGGAAGAAGTCGGAGAAGGGTGAGTCCTCGTTGAAGAGGTCCTGGAGATCCTCCTGCGAGTACTGCGTGCCTCCGCCGCCGTGGCGCTGCTGGTATTGCTGGTACTGCTGGTACTGGCGCGGATCGAAGCCTTCGGGCGATCCCGCCTGCTGGTACCGCTCCCAATCGGCGCCGAGCGTGTCGTACTTCTTCCGCTTCTCAGGGTCCGAGAGAACCTCGTAGGCCTCGTTGATCTCCTTGAACTTCGCGTCGGTCGCTCCCTTGTCCGGGTTCACGTCCGGATGATGCCGTCGCGCGAGCTTCCGGTAGGCCGACTTGATCGTCTTCTCGTCCGCGTCCTTCGCGACGCCGAGCGTCTTGTAGTAGTCCTTGTATTCCATGGCGTGATCCTAGCGCGGCTCGAGCCGGCGCACCTCGATGTACGAGCCTCTGGCCACCGAGTAGTGCTCGAGGAAACTCCCCTGATTCACGGCGAAGGCGAGGTTGCCCGAGCTCGCGAGGTAGGCGAGCGGCGCGCCCTCGGGCACGTCGCCGAACGTCCGAACGAACGGCAACCTCATCTCGACCGCATTCTCCATCGATACGCCGGCGCTCACGCGGACGCGCAGGCTGTCGCCGATCGCGAAGAGCGGTGGATCCCCGAGGTCGCGCGCGGAGATGTTCGTCCAGAGATTGCCGTACGGCTTGTCCTCGCGAAGGTACATGCCGACGATCCGTGGCCCGATGCCTCCCGGCAGGTGGAGGATCTCGCCGGTCGCGATCTTTACGAGGCTCGAGGCGTCGATCGCGTGGCCCGCCGCGGAAAGATCTCCGCTCGCCGTGACGATGACCGCAGCGGCAGGGCTGAAGAGATCGCGTCCATCGAAGGTGCCCGGCTGCCACGCCGGATTCACGCGCTTTGGATCGAGCTCCACCACCGACTCGAGTTGCTGATCCGCGATCACCCAGCTGAAGAGCCCGTTGTCCGGCCCGACGTAGATGAGCCCGCGCTTTGTCTTGATCGCGATCGGCCGCCGCGCGGTGCCGACGCCGGGATCGATCACCGCGACGATCGCCGTGCCGCTTGGGAAGACCGTCGTGCCGCGCAGCATCAACGCCGCGAGCTCGATGTCGTACGGCGTCACCTGATGCGAGATGTCGACCACCTCGATCTCGCTGTTTCGCGCGAGAATCGCGCCGTGGCAGAGGCCGGCCGCCTCGTTGTCGGTGCCGAAGTCGGTCAAGAGCGCGACGATCGGGCGAGCGAGAGCCGCCTGCGCGCACGCGAAGAGCAAACCGAGAGCGATGAGCACGAGCCAAGCTCGAGTCCGTGGCATCACGACGAACCTCCTTCCGTTCTCACGCGTGCGGTCGGTCGACGCCCGCGCGGTTTACAAGCCTCGCGGGCTCGTTCAGAATGCGCTTCCTGTGATCGTAAATGGGCGCGATGGGTCTCCCCTCGCCGAGCGCCCGTGCGAAGTGAAATGTGATCCTGGAGGGTTTTGCATGTCAAATCTGGGCAACGTTGGGCTCGGAGCGAGCCAGCGCGAATCGCACTGTCGTCGTTACCATGGCACTTCGGAGACCGCGGCGCTGGGCAAGTGGACCCTCCGCGAAGAGGACCCCAAGTACGCGCCCGACCGCACCTGCGATGTCGAGCACCTGAAGCTCGAGCTCGAGGTCGAACTGCCGAAGCAATCGCTCGAGGCGCGCGCCACGCTCTCCCTCTTCGCCGCCTACGGTCCCTTCAGCGAGATCGTGCTCGATGCGGTCGACCTCGATGTCCACTCGGTTGCGGACGGGAAGGGTCGCGCGCTCACCCACAGCTACATCGATCGGAAGCTGACGGTCACCTTCAAGCCCGCGGTGAAGGAGCGCGTCGACCTCGTCATCACCTACGGAGTGACGAAGCCGTCGGAGGGGCTCTACTTCGTCGGACCCTCACGGCACGAGCCGACCGCCGTCTGGCAGCTCTGGAGCCAGGGTCAGGACGAGGAGGCACGGCACTGGATCCCTTGTCACGACGCGCCGCACGAGCGCATGACGACCGAGCTCATCGTCACCACCGCGGCGCAGCACACGGTCATCTCCAACGGCGCGCTCTTGTCGGTCAAGACGCGCGGCAAGAAGAAGACCTGGCACTACCGCGAGGCGACGCCCTATCCGTCGTACCTCATCTCGCTCGTGGTGGGCGACTTCGTGAAGGTCGAGGAGCAGTGGCAGGGGATTCCGGTCGAGTACTTCGTCGAGCCCGGACGCGAGAAGGAAGCGCGCCGCTCTTTCGGCAAGACGCCCAAGATGCTCGACTTCTTCTCGAGCATGCTCGATCTGCCCTATCCCTACGAGAAGTACGCGCAGGTGGCGGTGCGTCACTTCATCTTCGGCGGGATGGAGAACCTCTCGGCCACGACGCAGACCGACAACACGCTCCACGACGAACGCGCGGCGCTCGACTTCACCAGCGATGAGCTCGTCGCGCACGAGCTCGCGCACCAGTGGTTCGGTGATCTGCTCACGTGCGAGAGCTGGGCCCACGCGTGGCTCAACGAAGGCTTCGCGACCTACTTCGATGCGCTCTTCAAGGAGCACGACCTCGGGCGCGATGAGTTCGACTACCAGATGGTTTTGAATGCCGAGGAGTACCTGGCCGAGCCGTACCGCCGGCCGATCGTCTCGCATCGATACGCGCACCCCTTCCAGCTCTTCGACGCGCACCTCTATCCGAAGGGGGCGTGGGTGCTCCACATGCTGCGGCGGCGGTTGGGCGATGACCTCTTCTGGAAGGCGATCCGCGTCTATGTGAAGCGTCACGCGCAGGGCTCGGTCGAAACGCTCGACTTGATTCGGGCCTTCGAACAAACTTCGGGCAAGAGTCTTCAGTCCTTCTTCCAGCAGTGGCTCTACTCGCCCGGACATCCGGATCTCTCGGGCGACATCTCGTGGGATGGCGACGCCCGCTGCGTTTGCTTGAACCTGAAGCAAGGGCAGAACCGCGACAACGGCACGCCGATCTTCCGGCTCAAGCTTCAGGTCGACGCGCGGATGGAGAACGGTAACGTGGTCACGCGCGTCTTCGAGATGGATCAGGCGACGCAGACCTTCTATCTCCAACTTCCATCGAAACCGGTCTGGTTCGCACTCGATCCGGAGGGAGCGATCCTCCGCACCACCGCGATCAAGCGGCCGCTCGAATGGCTCGAGGCCTGTTTACGCGGGAAAACGCGCGATCCCCGCGTCATCGCGCGCGTCGATGCGGTGCGTCAGGCGGGTGAGCAAGCGGGCCAACGCGCGACCACGCTCCTCGCACGCGTGCTGCTCGAGGATCCCTTCTGGGGCGTGCAGGCGGAGGCGGCGTCGGCGCTCGGACGATTGCGTTCGCCGGCCGCGCTCGAGGCTCTGCTCGCGGGGCTCAAGGTGAAACACCCGAAGACGCGGCGCGCGGTCGTCAGTGCCCTCGGCGCCTATCAAGAGCCGAGCGCGGTCGCGGCATTGCGCGGCTTCGTAACAAAAGCCGATCCGAGCTACCACGTTCAGTTGAGCGCGCTCGCCGCCCTCGGTCGCGCTGCGGGCAAAGACGCGGTATCCGAGCTCCGCGCTCAACTCAAGCTGGCGCTCAAGCGCAAGGACTGGCACGATCTCCTCGCACAGGGAGCGGCACTCGGCCTCGCGCAGACGCGAGAGGAGGAGGTCGCGGACGACATCATCGCGCTGATCGGAGATCGAGCGCGATACTGGGGAACACGCTCCAACACCATCGTCGCGCTGGCGGACCTAGCGGCGGCACGTCCTCGAATCGGCGCGCGGGTGGCGGAGGAACTGGTGCGGCATCTCGATGATCCTGATCTACTGGTGGCGCAGCGCGTGCCCAACGCGCTGGTCCGATTGGGGCGCTCCTCGGTTCTCCCGGCGCTTCGGCGCAAGGCCGACACGACCGCCGACCCGCATGTGCGAGAGAGCTGCCTGATGGCGGCGGATGAGCTGGCCTCGCAGGCCACGAAAACGGAAGCCACCGACGCGCTGCGCGGAGAGCTCGACAAGCTTCGAGCGGAAACGCGCGAGCTGCGGCAGAGGCTCGACAAGTCGACTGAATCGGGACGAAAACGGCCTTGATCCGTCGCCGATCCCGAGCACCGGAGGAGCAGTATGTCAGGAGCGCGCATCCAAACCGTCCATGACGGCAAGGAGGTCAGCGGTTACTTCATCCCGGCCGCCACGGGACGCGGACCCGGAGTGGTCGTTATCCAGGAGTGGTGGGGGCTCGTGCCGCACGTCGAGGATCTCTGTGATCGCCTCGCGGCCGAAGGGTTCACCTGCATCGCCCCCGACCTCTATCACGGGAAGACGACGAAGAGCCCGGACGAAGCGGGAAAGCTGATGATGGCGCTCAACATCGATCAGGCGGCACGCGACCTGGCGGGGGCCGTGGCCTACCTGAAGGCTCAGTCGGTGACCAAGGGGGACGCGGTCGGTGTGGTCGGGTTCTGCATGGGCGGACAGCTCGCGCTTTACGCCGCGTGCAACAATCCCGCGATCGGCGCGGCGGTCGACTTCTACGGCATCCACCCGAGCGTGAAGCTCGACTTCGCGAATCTGAAGGCGCCGGTGCTCGGGTTCTTCGGCGACAAGGACACGTCGATCCCGCGATCGGTGATCGACGATCTAGAGACGCGCATCCAGGCCGCCGGACAGTCGGTCGAGTTCCATCACTATCCCGACGCGGGGCACGCCTTCTTCAACGACACGCGCGAGGTCTATCACCCGATGGCGGCGGCCGACGCGTGGGCTCGCATGCTGACCTTCTTTCGGAAGCACCTCTAGCCCCAGGGATAGATCCGGTAGTTGTAGGCGTAGAAGAGCGTCTTCACCGTCTCGGTCAGGATCGACATCGTGTCGTCCTCGCGAGTCCACCAGCGCCGCGGGCTGTCGACCGACTCCGAGAGCGGCAGATGCCAGATCCGCGCTTCGATCCCGCTTCCCTTGAGCACCGAGTGAAAGGTCGCGCGCGAGCGACGCGTGTGAAAGGGAGAGGTCACCACCAAGACCGAATGCCATCCCTGCTCGCGGCAAGCGGCGAGAACGCTCTTCGCCTCGTCGATCGTGCTCGTCGCCTCGAGCTTCATCACGATCGCTTCCGCCGGGATGCCGCGCTTGACCGCGATGCGTCGTTTGACCTCCGCCTGGGTGAGGGAGTCGCCGCCGGTGTAGACCGGAAGGAGCGGCGTGTCCGGCCCGGTGATCAGGAAGCGAGGAGCGAGCCCACGCTTGTACAGCTCGATCGCCGCGTGGAGCCGCTCGCCGTCACCGCCCGCCAAGGCCACCACCGCATCGCACGGCATGAGCGAATCCGCGACGATGAAGCCGCGTGCATAGCTCTGCAGCACGCGCGGCCCGAGCAGTCGGATCGCCACGACGGCGAGCACCAGAATGACCAGCAGCCGGAAGAACGAACGCCTCCGCCGGCCGCGAGGGTGGTTTGTGCTCACGGCGCTTCGCGACCCTCCGCGCGATTCTTACCTTGGCCCGCCTCGACGTCGGGTTGGCCGCAACGCGTGTCGGTGTAGCCGATGCCGCCGCAGTCTGAGCTCTCGGGCAAGCAGGGAGACCCTGGATCGAGGCGCAGGTTGCCCGACTCCCATCCACAGAAGCGCGGATCGAGGTTCAGGTTGCTCGTGCCCGACACGCAGCCCGGCAGCTCGGGGAAGAAGTCCGAGCAGACGGCGTTCAAGCTCGAGCTCTCACAGTAGGCTCCTGACGCGCCGTTCCACGCGACGATGCAGTGATCGAGCGAGGCGCTGCTTCCGTCCAAGAGGTAGATCGCGCCGAGGTCGAACTTCTCGTAGGTGTTCGCGACCAGCGTGCAGCTTCGTAGCGCGATCGTGCTCTCCCAGAGATAGACGGCCGAGCCGGATCCCGCGAAGTTGCCGTGAAAGACCGTGCGCTCGATCATGCCCGGGTCGTTCGCGCCGATCGAGTAGACCGCGCCCCCTTCACCGCCGCTGTTGCCGTCGAACCAGCAGTCGCGAAGATCGACCCGCGCGAACTGCATCCAGATGCCGCCGCCCGAAACGGACACGCCGTTTCGGAAGCGACAGTCGCGCGCCTTCAGCGTGGTGCCCGGATCGATCGCGACGGCCGCGCCATTCCCGGCCGAGTTGTCGTCGAAGAGGCAACGCTCCAAGCTCGGTTGGGTGCTCCAGGCATAGAGCCCACCGCCGATGTTGGCGGTGTTCCCGCGGAAGACGAGCTCGCGGAGGAGCGGCGATGCGCTCAGCAGCACGATGCCGCCGCCGAACGCGAGTTGGGAAAGTTCTTCCTCCTTGGCGCTCGGCGGTCGCGCGGTCCAGACGAGCGCTTCGCCGGCGCGAAGCCGCGCGGCCTGCTCGACCTCTCCGGCGCCGTTTGGAGCGACCGAGATGTGCGTGCCGGTGCCGCCGGTGAGCGTGAATCCTTGAAGGATCGTCGACGCTCCCTCGCCGTACGCCATGGTGACGACCGAGCCGCTTCCGTCGGCGTCAATGGTCGTCGCCTGTGCCCCGTCGGTCGAGTGGACCCAGATGCGGCGGCCGCCGAAATTGAGTCGCTCGTGATAGTCGCCCGGGCGCACCTGGATCTCGTCTCCGTGGCTCGAGGCCTGAATCGCTTCTTGGATGCGGGTGAAGTCACGGCTGCCGTCGGGCGATACGACCCAGACGTGCGCCGCGGCCGTCGACGCGTGGCCTGCAATGACGAGGCTGAGCAGGAGAATCCCCAGCCGGCCGGCGGAACGCGCGTCCGGCGCGGCGGGGCTCGAGCGATGATCGGTTCGACGAAGTGGTGTCATCGCGCGCCTCCTTTGCGGTGCGGGGGAGCTTACCAGGCTCGTGCGCGCGTCGCCAGGCACCGGCGCACTCAAGAATACAGCGGGATGCGTCCGAAAATCAGAGGGTGAGCACAGACTCGAACGGACAAGGGGATCCCGCGGCCGCGGGTGGTGTGCCGATGCATGGGCAGCTCGCTCGCCTGCTTCGGCGGGTCGGCCTTCCCTCCTCCGCGACGCTGCCGAATGAGGCGCAGTTCGCCGAGCTTCTTCGACTGATCAACGAGTCGTACGAGGAGGCGGACCAGGACCGCTACACCGTCGAGCGCATCCTCGAGATCTCCTCGCGTGAGCTCCGAGAGCTGAACGGGAGCCTTCAGTCGGAGCGTGATCGATTGCAGTCGCTCCTCTCCGGCCTGGGTGAGGGGATCATTCAAGCGAGCTGCGAAGGTTGTGAGGTGGTCTTCGCCAATCCCGCGGCGGAACGGCTACTCGGCGCGTCGGGGCCGATGATCGGACGAAGCCTCTTCGAGCTGGCGCGCTTCTACGTTTGCACCCCGCGCGAGATCGAGCTCGACCGCGAGCTTCTCCAGGAGTCGATCTCGGCCGGAGATGCTTGCGTCTTCGAGGATGTGAGGGTGATTCGCGCCGATGACACCGAGATCCCGGCCAGCCTCTCGGTGCAGCCGATGGTTCAGGACAAGCACATCGTCGGGGCGCTCCTGGTCGTGCGCGACACCACCATCTCGAAGCAGGCGGAAGCGCAACGACTGGCGCGTGAGGCGGCGGAGCAGGCCAACCACGCCAAGAGCGAGTTCCTGGCCAACATCTCGCACGAGCT
>CAZZAH010000200.1:0-7629 GCA_964652115.1 uncultured bacterium
GGACGCGCGCGTCCAGGGCTCTTGCCCCGAATGGGCGATCGCGAGGAGCTGACCACGCTCTCCTCCGGGGCCGAGCAACTGACCGACGGATGGGAGCGGGAGACCTTCTATCAACTGCGCGACGGGGTCGACTCGACGCTCGCGCTCATGCACGAGAGCGTGCTCCTGCGCTTCGACGCCAAGGCGGCGGAATCGATCTCCGATTCGATTCTGGCGACGGAGCTTCGTGCTCGCTCCTTCGATCTTCGCGAGCAAGCGGAGGCGACCACGGCGCGAAACGAGCATCTGGAATCGGTGCTCGAGGAGAGCCTCTCGCCGCACTTCCAAGAGTTGCTTCACGGATTGGTCCTGCTCTTGGCTCTGATCGCGGTGCTGCTCAGCCTGAGCGGGCTGCTCTACTGGCGACATCGCTGGCTTCGTCGTGAGCTCGATGGCAGCTTGAAGAGCGCGCTTCTGGTGGAGGAGATGCTCGAGTCGTACGGCCAAGAGCTCGAGCGCGTGAACCGCGAGCTCGAGCGGGCGACGCTCTGGAAGCTCCAGGTCCTCGCGGACACGACGCGCGAGCTGGAGCCCCGCCTTACCGTGATCCAGACGGCGCTGCTGGGGCTGCGCGACGCGCCGGAGTCGAGCGACGAACGACTCGACCTGATCACGACCGCGCTCGACGCCACCGCCGCGGCGAGCGAGCAGACGCGGAGCTTGGTCGAGCTGAGCTGCAGCGACGACGCGGGCCTCTCGCAGATGACGACGAGCTTCGAGTTCAGCCTGCTTCTCGACCGGGTGCTGGCGCGGACCCGCCCCTCGATCGAGGCGAAGGGCCTGGCCATGCTCGTGGTTCCTCCGGCGGAGGGTTGGCCGCGCGTCTTCGCCGATCCCGATCGCCTGGGCCAGATCATCGACGGTCTGTTGCGGAACGCGCTCGAGGCGACCGAGGACGGCTCGTTGCGTCTGACCGGACGCGTGCTCCCGGAGCCCGCTCCGGTGCTTCGCCTCGAGATCGCCGACAGCGGACGCGGCATCGAGCCCCATCGCATCCCGGAGCTCTTCCGTCCGACCACTCCGCCGGAGGGGGAGGAGCGGACGCTCAAACGCGGGTTCGGGCTCGGGCTCTCTCGCCTCATCCTCCGCGCGATGGGCGGCGCGATGGGGCTAGAGAGTGAGGGCCCCGGCGCCGGCGCACGCGCGTGGATCGTTATCCCTCTGTCGAGGGGCGCCCTGGGAGGCGATTCGTCCGGCAGCGGCGATCGCCGCGCGGCCTAGCTCGAGCTGCTACTCTCCCCCTGCCGCAGGGACGGCAGGGAGGACTCGTGCGCCAGGGAAGGAATTCGACCCGAGCGAGACGGCATCAGGCCACCCGCTCCATTCAGATGCGTTTCGCGGACCTTGTCGTCGCGAGCATGGCACTCGGCTTCGCGGGTCGCGCGATGATGATTCCGATGGTGATCGCGGCGGAGGGAGCGGCGACCGACACGCTCCCCGCCCCGGCAATCGACATCGAAGCGGCGGAGACCCCACGCGGCGCTGAGCTGCCCCCCGAGGGCGCGGTTCGCGAAGCGCTCACGACGGCCCCCGAGTGGCATGCGATCTCGAGCACGATCCAGACGATCGACCCATCGCATCGTTGGCTCCTCTTGGTCGAGGAATGCGTTCCCGGTTACGTGATGGTGGAAGGCGAGCGACGTCCACTCCGCCAAACCCGCATCAAGATCACCTTGCCCGAGGGCAGGCCGGCGCACGCGGGCAAGGTCCTCGGCTATGTCATGCACCTCAACAACACGCAGTGCGCTCTCCTCGCCCCGGACGATCCTCGCGTGAACGAGCCGCCCAAGCTGATCGAGGACAACCTCACGCCGTGGCCCAACACCTGCGGCGTCGAGGTCCTCTCGACCGAGCATCCGATCGATCTCGATCGTGACAACCGGCAAGAGGTCGTGCTCAAGCGGTACGCCACCATCGGTGCGCGCGCGGGACGCGGCCTCATGCTTCTGGAAGGGAACGAAGCGGGCGAACCGCGCATCGCGTCGCTGAACGACATCGTCCGCGGGATCCGCGCCGATGAGCTCCAGCTCTCGAGCCTTTCTTGGATCGGCAAGGACCAGGAGCCGACCCTCTTCGTGGAGCACCTAGGCCTCGAGGAGTGCCGTTTCCTGGCGGAATTGGGGATTCGCGGCGAGCGCGCGTGCAGCGACTGCTGTCAGATCACGATCGTCCTCCAGCGGGCGACCGACCTCTTCTACTATCCGAACTACGTGCGCGACCAGCAGTCGGGACAGCTCGATCGACTGCGCTCCGACCTGAAGGAGGTCTCGATCGGCGATCCGGCGACCGCGCTCAATTCGGAGCAGGAGGCATCGCTCGCGCGGGCAGCCGCCTTCTTCTACCTGACCGGAGCGGGAGCGAGGAGCCGCTCGCAGCTCCTCGAGATGCTCGGCGCGAGGGCCACGCAGTTTCGACCGCAGCTCCTGCTCGATCGATTGGAGCGCTACTTCACGCCGGTCGACACCACGCGGGCGAAGGAAGGCCCGATGCCGAAGGCAGGCGCCAAGCCGAAGTCGCCCTAGGAGCGGGCCGCCAGGGCGACCGCGGGAGCGTCCTTGGGCGGATCGGGCTGCACCGCTTCCTCGATCGTGAGCGGCGGGCGATTGCGGAACGGCTCGACCCGCACCGGACAGTCGGCAACATCGCACCAGCGGCAATACGCCCGCTCGCACGGATCGAGGTGGAACGCGATCTCCCCCTCAAGGCTGGACGCGGTCATGACCTTCGCCTCGAGCTCATCGCCCAATCCATGCGCGCGTTCGACGCTCCAGGTTTCGGGCACCACCAGGTGCGCGTCGACATGATGGAAGCGGCCGGCACGAATCGCGCGGAGGCTGTGCACGCGGATGATTCCGCTGACCATATTCTCCTCGATCGCGCGCACCAGACGGGCAACCAGCGTCGGATCCTCTTCGTCGAGCAGCCCGCCCGCCGCCGTGCGGACCAAGCTGAATCCGGTGCGAAACAGATTGAGCCCGATGATCGCCGCGACCACCGGATCAAGCCACGAGATCCCCGTCACCTTCACCAGGAAGAGCCCCACCACCACGCCGGCGCTGGTCCAGAAGTCCGAGATCACATGCTGGCCGTCGGCGATCAGGGTGAGTGAGTTGTGGCGCTTTCCGGTCCGGATGAGGAAGAGGCCGAGCAGGCAATTCACCGCACCGGCGCCACCGACCAGCAGAAGCCCGGTGTCGAGCTGATGGATCGGCGCTTGCCGAATCAGCGCCTGCACCGCCCCGGCCACGATCAGCAGCGCGGCGAAGGCAATCAGTCCGCCTTCGAAGGCGGCGGAGAAGAACTCGACCTTGCCGTGACCATAGGGATGGTTGCGGTCGGCCGGGCGTCCGGCGAAGACGATCCCGCCGAGCGCGAATCCCGCCGCGAGCACGTTGACGATGCTCTCGAGCGCGTCCGAAAGCACGGCGGCCGATCCGGTCGCGCGGTACGCGATGAACTTGATCACGAGCAGCACGATCGAAACCGAGAGAGAGAGCACGACCGCGCCGGTCCGCGTTCGGTCGTCCTGCTCCGTGGGTCGGAGCGATCCCCCTTCCCGCAGCGCATGCAAGTGATCGGAGGTCATGGCCCTTCCTCCCCGTTTCGTAGGCGCACGCCGGAGAATAGAACGAGCGGAAGTTCGAGGGAAGGCGCCGAGCAACGCAAGCGCGACTTCGCGCGATACGTGGGACACATGGGCGCCGCGCTTGAGGCTCGTCGATCGCGGTGTTAGCCTCCCGTCGCCCCGGGTGGCACTCGCGCGGCACTACCTTTGACCAAACTGGAGACCGGCATGACCACGAGTCGAACGATCCCAAGTTGGAACTGGAACTCAACCTTCGGAAGGCGGGCAGCAATGCGTGGCTGGCCCTGCCTCGGCCTCCTGATGGTTCTCTCCTTCGGCCGAACGGCGCGAGCGGAGGAGCCGAGCGACGCGGTCCTGGCCGAGTTCAAGCGCGACCCGATGGCCTTCGTCACCGACCTTAGGATCAGCGAGGCGCTGAACTGCGGGCAGGTCTTCCTGAAGGACCCGACCTACGCCCCGGCCTCGCGTAACTCGGCGCTGACCGCGCTCGCCTCGATCTACCTCGCGACGAGCAAGCCGCGCGAGGCGCGCCTCACGTTCATGGAGCTCTTCGCGGCCGATCCGACGGCGGAGATCGACGAGCCCGATCGGCTCGCGCCTCCGGTCACCAAGCTCTTCTACACGATGCGCGACAGCCTGATGATGTCGAACGGCCAGGTCGCGCCGCCCGACGTCCGCACGGTTGCCTTCGGAGACATGGAGAACAACTCGCTGGTGAAGGGGAAGTACGACCTCGACGCCTTCTCGCGCGGGCTCGTGCAGGTGATGATCACCGACTTGCGGAAGGTCACGCCGCTCAAGATCGTCGATCGGCAGCGGCTCGCGGTCTTGCGCGAGGAGATCGGCCTCAACTCGAACAACGAGCTCTTCAGCAAGGAGCAGGCGGCCAAGACAGGCAAGCTGACCGGCGCGCAGTCCTTCCTCTTCGGGCAGATCATGCAGGTCGAGGACAAGAAGATCCGCCTCGACATTCGATGGGTGAAGACCGAGACGAGCGAGGTGCTCCTGTCGGAAGGGATCGAGGCCAAGATCGGAAGCTCGGAAGACCTCTTCAAGCTCGAGCAGAAGGTGCTGCTCGAAATGCTCGCGCCCAAAATCGAGAAGCTCCTGGGCGGTGAGGATCCGGAAGCGAAGCAGGTGAAGGGCAAGGCGAAGGAGTACCTCGACACCAAGGGCAAGCTCATGACCGAGGGGACCGGCTACGTCGACTACCTCCTCAAGACCGGTGAGGCGATGCTGCTCGAAGACCAAGGCGACACCGACGGCGCGGCCGCGGCCTGGCAAGCCGCCAGCGACTTCTATCCCGGCGATCCTCTGGCGGTCAGTCGCGCCGGCGCGCTCTCCGCCTGGAATAATCTGGAGGACAAGCAATGAGGCGTCTGGCGCTCTGGGGACTTCTCGGCCTCTCCGCCGCGTACCTCTCCGTTACCGGGCTCGGCTGCGCGGGAAGCGCGCCGGGCGGAAACGCAGCGCTCGCATCGGGCGACTATGCGCGCGCGATCGAGGAGCTGCGCGAAGCCGAAGCGCTTCATCCCGACGATCCCGCGATCGAACGTGACTTAGGAATCGGGCTCCTCCAGTCGGGCGATCCGAATGGAGCGCTTCCGGTTCTCGAGAAGGCGCGTGCGCTCGATCCGTCCGACGCGCGCGCGCTCTACTTCCTCGCGCGCTCGGCCGACGCGGCCGGTCGCCTCGACGCGGCACTCGAGGCCTACGCGGCCTATCTGGGTAGGAGCAACCAGGGCGCCTCCGACGTCCGCGCACGGATCGAGTCGCTCACGCTGCAGAAGGCGACGCTCGAGGTCGAGGATGCGATCGCCTCGGAGCAGAAGCTGACCCTTCGCGAGGTGCCGCAGAATTCGATCGCGGTGCCCGACTTCGCCAACGTTGCGTCGAGCGACACGCTCGCCCCTCTCGCGCGCGGGCTTGCGCAGATGGTGATCACCGACCTGAATCGCGTTCGCGCGCTGCGCGTGGTGGAGCGCCAGAGGCTCAATGTCCTGCTCGACGAGATCGGGATGGGAGAGCCGGCGAAGGAGCAGAGCTCCGGTGGATGGCCCTCGCTCCTGACCACGGCGGGGCTGAAGGCGAGGCTCGCCGCGCTGAAAGCCGACGGCACCGGCGAGCCCTACTACACCGGCAAGGTGGACGAGAACAAGGACGAGGCGCTGACGCGCGCGATCAAGGCGTTCCAGGGCGATCATGGGCTCACCGCCGACGGCAAGGTCGGTCCCAAGACCCGTGCCGCGCTCGAGGACGAGATCGCCGCGGTGCCTGAACCGGCGGGTACGCACGAGGTGGTGCGGGGTGGCCTCGCGCCATCGACCGCACCGCGCGCGGGGCTTCTCCTCGGCGCGAGGCGATTCCTCCAGGGCTCGTTCGCACCGGTCGGCGCGGACGAGATCCAGCTCGATGCCGCGCTCCTCGAGACGAGCGGCGGAGAGGTGAAGCAGACCGGCGGTCCGGTGCGCGGAGAGGTCTCCGAGGTGCTCACGCTGGAGAAGGGGCTCGTGCGGCAGACGCTCGAGTCGCTCGGCATCACGCCGACGCCGGAAGAGTGGCGCGAGATCGAGAAGCTGCCGACCGAGAACTTCCTCGCCTTCCTCGCCTACTCGCAGGGACTCTGGGAAGAAGATCTCGGCAACATCCCCGCCGCGCGGGCCGCGTACCAACGCGCGGCGCGGCTCGATCCCGGATTCGTCGACGCAAAGCTCCGGGCGGAGATCACGGGCTCGGCCGACAAGGATCTTCGCTCGCTCGATCAAGCGCAGCTCGATGAGGGCGGAGCGGGCGGCGATGATCTGACCGACCGCCTCCTTCGCACCGGAAGCTTCTCCGGGCTCGGGCCTGGGCCTGAGGTCGATCGCGATGGCAAGGACGATCCTTCGGTCACGGGACCGGTGATCGGCGCAGTGGGCGGTGGCGACGCCACGATCATCATCGAAGGCGATCTTCCGACCGGAGGCCGACCGTGATGCGCGCGCGCAACCTGACCCTGCGCTCCCACTCACCCGCGCTCGGCGGCGCGATTGCCGTCGGCGGCCTGCTCGCATTCGCGCTCCTGTGCGCCGTCGAAGCGCGCGCCGAGGGAGTGTGGAGCAGCGTCCGCTTCCCGACCGAGTATCGAAGCGTGACGGTCGAGTCGGATACCGACACGACCGACGTGACCCAGGCTTACGTACCGGTGGTCGCGTCGCTGCGCTTCGGACGGCAGCTCGACTTCGTACTCGCGGGCGCCTTCGCGCAGTCGACCGTTTCGCCCGACTCGCGTGACGACCTTTCGTTGAGCGGAATGTCGGACGTGACCGCGCAGCTCTTCTGCCGCCTGGCTGGGAATCGCGTGCTGGTGCAAGCAGGCGCCGGGCTCCCCACCGGCAAGAAGGAGCTCGATGACGAGGAGCTCGCGGTGGCGCAGAGCCTGGCCCATCCCCTCTTCGGCTTTCGGATGAAGACCTACGGCCAGGGGCTCGATCTGTCGGCCGGCGCGGCCGCGGCCTTGCCGCTGGGCGAGCGCGCGTCGTTGGGCGTCGGCGCGGGCTTCGTGAGCCATGGCGCGTTCACGCTGGTCGATGGAGGCGATGACTACAAGCCCGGGCTCGAGTCGTCGGTGTCGGTCGGTCTCGATCTCGGCGGCCGCGCGCGCGGCAAGGGAAACGCGTCCGGAAGCGGCGCCCCGCTTCGCGTCGACGCGAGCTACCGCGCCTTCGGCAAGGACCAGCTCGATGGCGAGGATCTCTTCCAGGAGGGCGCGCAGATGGAAGGCCAAGCCGCGCTCGCCTTCGGCAGCCACGGCCCGCGCTTCAACGCGCTCGGCCGTGTCGTATCGAAGTCCGACAACACGAGCTTCGTCGACAACGCGGGCGACATCGAGGAGCTGAAGGAGAAACCGGGCACCTCGCTTCGCGGCGAAGCGTCGTTCGACTTCCCTTTGAGCCCGACCGTTCGCCTCGGCCTGATGGGCGAAGCGCAGAGCTTCACCGACAGCGACGAAACCGCGCTCAATG
>CAZZAH010000201.1:0-7624 GCA_964652115.1 uncultured bacterium
CGCGCCTTTGCCGCGATCGAGCCCGAGCTGACCGAGGTAGAGGTGAACGGGCGCACGCTCTCGCTTCTCATGCGCGATTTACGCGATCTCGAGGCGAGCGATGCGCTACCGCCGCCACGGCTCCTGCCGCACTTCGATCTCTCTCTGCTCGCGCATCGCGATCGCGCTTGGGTGATCGAGGAGCGGCATCGCTCGTCGGTCTCTCGCGCGGCCGGTTGGGTCGCTCCGACGATCCTGCTCGAGGGCCGCGTGGCCGGAACGTGGTCGGCGCGGTCGCGCGGGCGCAAGCTCGAGATCGAGCTCTCGCCCTTCAGGCGGCTTTCGGCACCGGTGCGCGCACGGCTCCGGTCGGAAGCGGAGTCCTTCGCTCGCTTCGCCGGCGCGTCCGACCTCGGCCTCCGCTGATCGATGCTTGCCAATGTTCGCCATCCTTGCCAGGATGGGTCCCTCGCCTATCGATTCGAGGGGCAATTCGCATAGGCGGGCGAGACTGATGAGCGAAAGGCACGCTCATGGCCCCTGTCCTTCTTCGCGACCAGCCGGGCGCGTTAGATCATCGGAGCGCATTCGCCGATCCGAACGCGCTCGCCCAGTCCATCGCTCTGCCCAGGCGCATCTGGATCGTCGGACACACCGGCTCCGGCAAGAGCACCCTGGCGCGCGAACTCGCACGCCGGCTCGGCATCGAGCCGACGCACCTCGACGACATCTTCTGGCAACCGCGCTGGCAGTCGTTGCCCGAGCACGAGTTCATGGAGCGCGTGCGCGAGATCATCGCGCGACCGAGCTGGGTGATCGACGGCAACTACCGATCGGTACGTCGTCAATACTGGGACCAAGCCGACCTGGTGATCTGGCTCGATCTGCCGCTGCGTGTCACCTTCCCGCGCGTCTGCTGGCGCACCTTCTGCCGCTGGCTCACCCGCGCCCGCGTCTGCAACGGTAACCGTGAGACCTTCGCCAACACCTTCCTGCGGAAGGACTCGATCCTCTGGTGGTGCCTCTCGATGCATCGAAGCCATCGCCGTCGCTACGCGCTCGAGACGGAGGGGCGGAATTGCCTGCAGCTCCGTTCGCCGCGCTCCGTGCGCCAGTGGCTGCGTGAGCGCAGCACTCGAGGCTGATAGGGAAATTCCTGCTCCGACGCGATGGCTCGAGGGGTATCCTGAGCGCGTTTCGCACTGAGTCTCGAGCTTGCCGCGCGGGCAGAGCTCCGGGGCGGAAGGGATCATGTTCGTAGCTGCGCCCATGCGCGTCGTCCTCTGCCGGACCCTCTTCTGGACGGCGCTCTTCTGTTCGATCCTTGGGCGCGCCGACGCCACGCCGGCCATGCCCGAGGACAGACTCGACGCGATCTCGACCGCTTTTGCTCCGCCCGACTCGAGCCTCTCCGCCGCGCGCATCGACTCACTGCTTCCGCTGCTTCGACCCTCCGATGTCGTGTGGGTGGAAGAAGGGACGGGCGAGTCGGTCGGCGTCCTCGTTCTGACCCGCGGCGAAGAGCGACGCGTTCCACTCTCGATCGCGGCGCCGGAGCTGGAGGAGCGAGTCGAGCTCTACATCGCCTTGCTGCGCGATCCCGGGAGAACGGCCGAGATGCGCTTGAGGCAGGTGGTCGATGAATCGGCCGCGCTTCGCCTGGGCGAGATCCTGCTCGCGCCGTGTCGTGACTTCCTCGTCGGCTCCCCGCGATTGTTGATTCTGCCCGGGCGCTACACCAGCGGTCTTCCGTGGTCGACGCTTCGACTTCGCTCCGGCCCGGAACCGACCTCGCCGAGCCAGGAGCTGCTTCAGCTGGCGCACTCGATCAGCGTCACCAGCTACGACCGGCTCATGCGCGAGCTCCGCGGCGCGAGTGCGGCGGTCGGCCCAGTCGGCTATGAAGCCGCGCCTCGAGTGTTGATGGAAGAGAAGTGCGCGGTCGCTCGCGACTATCAGGCGATCGACTTCAAGCCGGCGCGAGCGAATCTGCAGCGGGTCCTTCGCCGCCGTCACTACGATCTCCTTCAGCTCGAGGCGAGCGAGCAGCTTCGCTTGGAGCTGCCCTACCTTCAATTCGACCTCGCCGGTGAGCCCCCACGCCTGGTGTTGCTCTGTCAGCCGACCCTCTCGACTCGAAACGACGCGGCCGAGTTGGGCAATGCTCTGCTCGACGCGGGGGCCAGCGCCGTCGTGACGAACCTCTGGCCGATCGATCCATGGATCGAGGGCCGCCTGCTCAGCCAGTTTTATGACGCGCTGGCCGAGGGCCAGACCGTCGGCTCCGCGCTGATGACCGCACAACGATTCTTGCGGCAGGACGAGGCCACGCGTTCGCCCGCGCTCTGGGGCGGCTTCTCCGTGCTGGGCGACGCGGGGGAAACGGTGGTGCTGCGGCGCCGCTTCCCGCAGGCTTGGGCCCGGGGCGCGCTCGGTGTCGGCGCGGCGCTCGTCCTGGCCTTCCTCTTCACTCGCCTTCGTCGAGGAGGCGGGCCGTGAGCCGCTTCCTCTCCGTCCAGACTCTCCGCCGAATCGACTCGGCTCTCCCCTCCGCCTTCTGGTCGATCGCGATTCCGGCGGCCATCGCGTTCTCGATGCTCCTCGTGCTGCGGTGGATCCCGAGGCCCCCGCTCAACAGCATCGTGCAGGGCTTTCGCCCGCCGGTGCTGGCGACCGACTTCGCGCTTCGACCTCCTCGCGTGCTGGCCGATGGCGCGATCGCCCTTCGCTGGCGCGCGCTGCGCGGAGCGGAAGGCTACGAGCTTAGGCTCTACGACTCGGAGCTCGATGAGCTCGCGCGGCTGGCGTCGGCGCCCGACACCGTTCGCTTCGTTCATCTGAGTGACCTCGCCGGCGCGATGGAGCGTGGACAGATCCTCGTCTACCGCGTGCACGCGCTGCGCGGCGAGGAAGAGATCGGCCGCTCGGAGGTCGGCACCTGCCGCGTGCCGTGAACGCTCGTTCGCGGTGAAGTGGCCGCGCGCGTCGCTTGACCTTGCGGATCGAGGGGCCGCCACCTACGCTGGCTCTCCAATCAAACTTTCAAGGAGGTAGTCGGAGATGCGCGCGTTCACCCCGGCAGCGTTCCTCTCTTCAGGATCATTCCGTTCGCGATCGTGGATGCTTCCGCTGGCGCTCTGCGCGCTGTTCGCCGCATGCGGCGGAGGTGAACGGAAGCCGGCTCCTTCGCCCGCTTCCACCATGAGCGGAGCGGTCGAGAGCGTGCCGAAGCTCCCGTTCAAGATCGGCATCATGACCGGCACCGTGTCGCAGGGGGAGGACGAGTACCGCGGCGCGGAGCGCATGGCGCGGCGTTACGGCGATCGCGTCCGCACCGTCACCTATCCCGACAACTTCATGACCGAGCAGGAGACGACGATCGCGCAGGTGCTGAACCTCGCCTCCGATCCCGAGGTGAAGGCGATCGTGATCGATCAGGGCGTGCCGGGGACGATCGCCGCGATCAAGAAGGTGCGCGAGCAGCGGCCCGAGATGATCTTCGTCGTGGCCAATCCGCACGAGGACCCGAATCAGATCTCGCAGTACGCCAACCTCTGCATCCTGCCCGATGAGCTCAAGCGCGGCGAGACGATCGTTCACCTCGCGCAGCAGATGGGGGCGAAGACCTTCGTCCACTACTCCTTCCCGCGGCACATGAGCCAGGAGCTCCTCCTTCGCCGCTTTCAGATCATGCAAGCCGAGTGCTCGAAGGTGGGCATGAAGTTCGTCAGCGACAACGCGCCCGATCCGACCGGCGACCAAGGGCTGCCGGGTGCGCAGAAGCACATCCTGGAGGACGTGCCGCGGAAGGTGGCGCAGTACGGGAAGGACACGGCGTTCTTCTCGACCAACTGCGGCATGCAGGAGCCGCTGATCCGCTCGGTCATGGATCAGGGCGCGATCTTTCCGGAGCAGTGCTGCCCTTCGCCCACGCATGGCTATCCCGGTGCGCTCGGCATCGCGGTGCCGGCGGGTGACGCGGGCGACATGACCAAGATCCGCGCGGCCATCGCGGCCAAGGTGGAAGAGCATCACGAGCACGGCCGTTTCGCCACCTGGCCGGTGTCGATCGGCATCACGCTGGTGGAGGCGACGACCGAGCTCGCGCGTCAGGCGGTCTTGGGCGAGATCCAGCTTACCGATTCGACCGCGGTCCAGGCCGCCGTGCAGAAGGCGGCCGGCGCGACCGTGCAGATGCGTTCCTTCGAGGGGAAGGACAACTACTACATGGTTCTCCTCGACAGCGTGATCTTCTAGGCGGCCTCGCGCGTCGGCGGGGCGCGCTTCGAACGGAGCTCAAGGAGGAGAAAGCGTGATCCAACGCCACGCCAGGAAGCCCGCAGGCCCCGCCGCGCTCACCTCGATCGCGATCGCTCTGGCCCTCGAAGGAAGCTGCGTGCACGACGCGCGCGCGCAGATGACCCCGGTGAGCACGCCGCACCTCTCCTTCTCGCCGGCCGTCCGCCGCGCGGACTTCGCCTCCGACGTCAACCTTCGTGAGCCGACGCTCTTCGGCGGAGCGCTCGGTGTTCGCTTCCATCGACTGCTCGGCGCGGAGCTCCACCTCTCTCGCGCCAAGGCGGAAACGGTGCGAGGCGGTCGTCACTGGCCCACGCTGACGGGGCGACCTGTCGATCAGAAGCTCTCGAGCTACGGGCTCGATCTCCTCCTCTTTCCGCTGGGCGATCCGGTGGTGGCGCCGTTCGTCCTCGCCGGATGGAGCGAGGTCCGCTTCGACCGCAATGATGTTTGGCCCGAGCAGAGCTACGAGAGCGGGCCCGAGCTCGGCGGTGGCTTCCTCCTTCACTTCGTCCCGCGGGTCGCCTTCCGCTTCGACGCGCGCGACATGCTCTGGAGCTTCGACTCGCCGCCCGCGCCTCGGCCTCCGGGCGACGATCGCTTGAGCAACTGGGTCTACTCGGTCGGACTCGAGCTTTCGCTCGGCGGGCGCACGACGCTCGAGGATGCGGACGGCGACGGCGTGGGCGACGCAGACGACGAGTGCCCGGCGACACCGCGCGGCGCGACCGTCAACGCGGCGGGCTGCCCTTCGGACGGCGATCACGACGGCGTCTTCGACGGCCTCGACCGCTGTGACAACACGCCGAGCGGCGCGACCGTCGACGCCGGCGGCTGCCCGATCGACAGCGATGGCGACGGCGTCTTCGACGGGATCGACCAGTGCGCCGCGACGCCGGCCGGCGCGCGCATCGACGCGCGAGGCTGCCCGCTCGACAGCGATGAAGACGGCGTCTTCGACGGCCTCGATCGCTGCGGCAACACGCCGAGCGGCGCGATGGTCGATTCACTCGGCTGCCCGCTCGACTCCGACTCCGACGGCGTCTTCGACGGGATCGACCACTGCGAAGGCACTCCGTCGAACGCACGCGTCGACGCGCAGGGCTGTCCGATCGAGGTGAGCGAAAAGGAAATCGAGCTGCTCGACACCGGCAAGATCACGGTCCGGAACATCAACTTCGAAACCGGTAAGTGGGACATCGCGGCCGAGTCGCTTCCGGTTCTCGACGAGATCGGGATGATTCTGGTGAACTGGCCCGACCTCAAGATCGAGATCGGTGGCCACACCGACGCTCGCGGCTCCGATCAGATCAACTTGGAGCTCTCGGAACAACGAGCAAACGCGGTGCGAGGCTACCTGCTCGGCCGCTTCCCGGCGATCAAGCCGGAGCAATACACCGCGAAGGGGTATGGCGAGACCTTGCCGGTCGCCGACAACAAGTCGGTCGCGGGCATGGCGAAGAATCGGCGCGTCGAGTTCCGCGTGCTGAATACCGAGATGCTGAAGAAGGAACGCGAGCGGCGGAAGCTCCTGCAGAAGTGACCACCGCGCGAGGAACACGCATGGGCCGCGAGCCATCGACCTTTCTCGAGCGTTGCCAAGCGCACTGGACGAAGGAGCGCGTGGCCAAGGTGACGGCGGGGCGCGCCTATCCGATCACGCCGGTCGACGGTGCTCTCTTGCTGCGCGCGTTGGGTCTCCTCAACGCTGATGCTTCGATGTCGGCCGACGCGGTGCGGAAGTACGGCCAGATCAATCACCTGGTCGCGCTGCTCGATCCGGCGCTCCGCGAGCTCTGCAAGCAGATCCCTCGCCCGCGTATCGTCGATGCGGGCTGTGGCAGCTCTTACCTCAGTTTTCTCCTCTCCTGGTGCTTCGAGCATCGCTACCGGCATCCGGTCGAGATCTTCGGCGTCGACGCGAACGCGAAGCTGATCGAGAAGTGCCGTGCGCGGGCGGAGGTGGCCGAGCTCTCGTCGATTCGCTTCGAGGCCGCGCCGCTCGAATCGCTCGACTGGCCGGCGCTCTGCCGGAAGCACGCTCCGCCCGCGGTGCCTGCCGCGGTCGAGGAGTCGAGCGAGGTCGAGCGCGTCCCGCGAGTGAACGCCGTCTTCGCGCTCCACGCCTGCGACACCGCCACGGATCGCGCGATCGCCCTGGGCCTCGCGTGGAAGTCCGATCTGATCGCGGTCGCGCCTTGCTGCCATGCCGATCTCGCGCGGCGCTGGTCGGCTCTTGCCGCCGAGCACGCGAAGGGCGCCTTCAGTCCGATCTGGAGCTCGCCTCACCTGAGGCGCGAGACCGCGGAGTCGGTGACCGATGCGATGCGGACGCTGCTCCTGCGCGGAGCCGGCTACGAGGTGACGGCGCTCGAGTTCGTCCCCTCCGAGCACACGCCCAAGAACACGCTCATCCGCGCGCTAAGGCGAGGGAACTACCTCATCGAAGCTCTCCGCGAGTACCGCGCGCTGCGCGATGCCACCGGCGGCGCCGCCATCGCGCTCGAGGAAATGCTGCCGGAGGAGCACCGCGCTCGCCTCGAGAGCGCTGTCTAACGAGAGGACGGCCTAGCGCGAAGGGATCGAGAGCGACTTCCCGTTGTCCGAGGCCCCGAGCGCGAGGAGGAACGGCACCGCGCGCTTCGCCCAGACGGCCGGCTCGGGATGGCTCGCGGCACTTCGCCCGAAGCAAACGTCGAGCATCTCCGTGTGAATGACGCCGGGGTTGAGCGCGATCGCGGCCAATCCTGGCGGCAGATCCTGCGCGAGCGATCGCGTGAGCCCTTCGATCGCCCACTTGCTCGCGCAGTAGGGCGCGACGCCGGGCGAGGTGCTTCGTCCCCAACCCGAGCTCAGGTTCACGATCACGCCCGATCGGCGCGCGATCATCGCGGGAGCAAGACGGCGAATCACGTTCACGGTGCCCTTCACGTTGACGTCGATCAGCTCCGAGAATTCATGCGAGGGCACCTCCCAGAGTGGCGCCGTCTGGTTGATCAGCGCGGCGTTGTTCACGAGGAGATCGGGCGGGCCGAGGCGGCCGAGCAGCTCGCGCGCCCACACGCCGACGGCGTCATTGTCCGCGACGGAGAGCGCGGTGAAGAGATGCGGCTCGGGATACGCCGCCTTGAGCTCCGCGATGTCGCGATCACTTCGACCGCAGCCCGCGATCACGTGACCGAGCGGGATGAGCGCGTCGACCAACGCCCGTCCGAGGCCGCGCGTCGCGCCGGTGATGACGATCGTCTTCGCTCCGCCACGCGCCACGCGCTCTCTCCTCGCGCGTCTGGCCGGAAGCGCGCGCCTCTGCTACCCTCGTCCCACCGCGCTTACAGGGGTGGGCCAC
>CAZZAH010000202.1:0-7619 GCA_964652115.1 uncultured bacterium
CGCGCTGAGCGGGCTCGGCGCGGACCGGCGGGTTACGCATTGCGTGAAGGAGAGCCTTATGAGCGTCAGCGGCGAGTCGAGCCAACAGGGACTGAAGAACGCGGGCGGAAAGTACCTCACCTTCGTTCTGGGCAATGAGGTCTATGGGCTCGAGATCCTCAAGGTGCAGGAAATCATCGGCATCATGAACGTCACGCGCGTGCCGCGTACGCCCGCCTACATCCGCGGCGTGATCAATCTCCGCGGCAAGGTGATCCCGGTGATCGACCTTCGGCTCAAGTTCGACATGGAGAGCATGAGCGACACCGAGCGCACCTGCATCATCGTCGTGCAGCTCCGGCAAGACGGACAGCTCATGACGGTGGGAATCATCGTGGATGAAGTGTCCGAGGTGTTGCCGCTCACCTCGGAGCAGATCACACCGCCGCCCTCCTTCGGCAGCGGCGTCGACACCGACTTCATCCTGGGCATGGGCCGTGTGGGCGAGAAGGTCCTCACCCTGCTCGACATCGATCGCGCGCTCTCCAGCTCGGACATCAAGGCGGCGGAAGGGGCTGTCGCCCAGGCGGCTTGATCGCGTTCCAGTTTCCCGCAATCCGGAAGAGGACTTCGCATGAAAGCTCTGGTGGTCGACGACTCCTCGATGATGCGCAAGGTCATGATGGGAGCTTTGGCAAAGATCGGCCTGAATGACGTGGACCAGGCGGGCGATGGCGACGAAGCCATGCAGGCCGTGGGCCGGACCGAATACGGGCTGATCCTGCTCGACTGGAACATGCCCAAGGTGACCGGCATCGACGCGCTCAAGGCGATCCGCAACCTCGGCCACGCCATGCCCATCATCATGGTCACGACCGAGGCGGAAAAGGCGCGCGTAATGGAGGCGCTCAAGAGCGGCGCTTCCAGCTACGTGATCAAGCCCTTTCATCCCGACCAGCTCATCGCCCGCGTTCAGCAGGTGTTGGAGAAGAAGAAGGCGGCGTGAGGGTCGAGCAGATCGACATGGACGCCGCCACCTTCGAGCGGTTCCGCAATCTGATCTACGAGCGCAGCGGCATCACGCTGGGCGACGGGAAGAAGGCGCTGCTCGTGAGCCGGCTCGGCCGTCGGATGCGCGAGCTCGGCTTTAACACTCATCGCGAGTATCTGGAGCATGTGCTTCGCGACAGCGGCGACGAGATGATCGAGCTCCTGGACGCGGTCTCGACCAACGTCACGAGCTTCTTCCGCGAGGCTTCGCACTTCCACTTCCTCGGCCAGGAGTTTCGCCGCACGGTCGAAGGTGGAGCGCGTAAGTACCGCGTTTGGTCGGCGGCCTCCTCTTCCGGGGAAGAGCCCTACACCATCGCGATGACCTTGCTGGCCAACTCCCCCGTTCCGCCGCCCGAGATCAAGATCCTGGCGACCGACCTATCGACTCGTGTGCTCGCGCAGTGCAAGCTGGGCATCTACGAGGCGGAGAAGCTCCAGTCCGTGCCGGCCGATCTCCGCGCCAAGCACTTCACCGCGGTTTCCAACGGCCCCGAGCGCAAATTCAGGGTGAACGACTCGCTTCGCAGCATGATCCGCTTCGCACGGCTCAATCTGGCGAAGCCGCCTTTCCCCATGAACGGTCCCTTCGACATGATCTTCTGCCGGAACGTGATGATCTACTTCGACCCGCAAATCAAGAAGGCTCTCCTGACCGACATGCATCGCTTGCTTCGTCCGGGTGGGTTCCTGGTCATCGGGCACGCGGAAAGCCTGAGCGGGTTGAACCTTCCCTATTCCCTGGTCGAACCGGCTGTTTACGCCCGAGCTTGAGCGGAGGTTGGGTTTGCTCTCGACGGCAAAGAACAGCGGCGCGGTCCAGATCGTCGGAATCGGAGAAGGCAAGATCTCCAAGGATCCCAACGACGTCCTGATCACGCACTCGCTCGGCTCCTGTATCGGCCTCTCGCTCTACGACCCCGGAATCAGGGCGGGCGGACTGGTGCACTGCATGCTGCCGCTCTCGAAGATGGACCCGGCCAAGGCGAAGGTGCGGCCGTTCATGTTCACCGACACCGGTTCGACCGAGCTCCTCCAAGCGCTCTTCGATCTCGGCGCGGATCGTCGCCGCTTGATCGCGAAGGTGGCGGGCGGCTCGTCCATGCTGGACGAAAACGGATTCTTCAAAATCGGCGAGCGCAACTACGCGGTGCTTCGAAAGGTGCTCTGGAAGAACGAGATCCTGATCGCGGCCGAGGACATCGGGGGAACGGTCGCTCGGACCATGTCCCTCAACTTGGCGACCGGCGCCACGACGATCAAGTCGCTGGGAAAGGAGGCCGCCCTGTGAGCCTCAACATTCTCCTGGTCGACGACTCCGAGACCGTGCTCGACGTGCTCACTCGCACCTTAGGGCTGGCGGCGCTCGACGTCGGTCAAGTCTATCGCGCGAGCAACGGGCAAGAGGCGCTCGACGTCCTCAAGGGCAATTGGGTCGACCTCGTGTTCGCCGACATCAACATGCCGGTGATGGGTGGGGTGGAGATGGTGGAGTCGATGTCGCGTGACGGCCTCTTGAAGACGATTCCCGTCGTGATCGTGTCGACCGAGGGGAGCGCGACGCGGATCGCGAGCCTGAAGAGCAAGGGAGTCGCCGGGTACATCCGCAAGCCTTTCACACCGGAGTCGATCAAGGCCGTGGTGCAGGAAGTGATCGCCGCCCGTCCCTAGGTCGGGCAAGGCCGGACGAGCGCGGAGGAAACGCATGGACCTGGAAACCAGAGAGATCGTGAACGCGAAGGTGTGCGAGGTCTTCGAACGACTGGCCTTCATGTTCGGCGACGCGGCGAGCAAGGACGAGCTCGACGACCCGAGCGGTCCCTGTTTCCGCGCGGAGATCCACTTCACCGGCGACCGACACGGATCGCTCGTGTTGATAGGCCCGAGCAACCTCTGTCCGTTGCTGGCCGCGAACGTGTTGGGCGCCGACCCCGACGATCCGCGCGCGGTCGAGCGCGCCGACGACGCGATCAAGGAGCTGCTGAACGTCGCCTGCGGGCATCTGCTCAGCACGATCGCGGGCGAGGACCCCGTCTTCGACCTGATGCCGCCGAGCCTGATGGCGGCCACGAGCGAAGAGTTCACGCGCTTGATGCGGGAGCCCGACAGCCTGGCCTTCATCATGGACGATCTGCCGCTGTTGGTTCGCTTTCGCTGGGAGGAGTCGCGGCCATGAGCGTGCGCGTTCTGATCGTCGACGACTCCGCGCTGGTCCGGAGCGCGCTCACTCGCGAGCTTTCGCGCGACGGCGAGATCGAGGTCGTTGGCGCGGCACCCGATCCCTACGTGGCGCGCGACATGGTGGTTAACCTGAACCCGGACGTGATCACCCTCGACATCGAGATGCCGAGGATGGACGGCATCACCTTCCTTCGGAAGATCATGAAGCACCGGCCGGTGCCGGTGATCATCGTCTCTTCGCTCACGAGTGAAGGGGGCGAGCTCGCGATCGAGGCATTGGAAGCGGGTGCGGTCGACGTGATGTGCAAGCCGGGTGCGAGCTACTCGGTGGGCGAGATCGCGGTCCAGCTCGGCGACAAGATCAAGGCGGCGGCTCGGGTCGACGCGAAGCGCCTCCAATCGAGGCTGCTCCTTCAGCAGACGCCGCCGGCGCGCCTCTCGCTCACGCGGACGACGCACCAGATCATCGCCATCGGCGCCTCGACCGGCGGCACGCAGGCGTTGGAGGAGATCCTCCGCGCTCTTCCCGCCAACGCGCCGGGCATCGTGATCACGCAGCACATGCCGGAGAAGTTCACCGACATGTTCGCGAAGCGACTCGACACCGTTTGCGCGGTCGAGGTGCGCGAGGCGCGCGACGGTGACCAGGTGAGGCCGGGGCTCGTGCTCGTCGCGCCCGGCAACAAGCACCTTCTGCTGCAGCGTTCCGGCGCGCTCTACCTCGCGCAAGTGAAGGAAGGCCCGCTGGTCAATCGCCATCGTCCTTCGGTCGACGTCCTCTTCAAGTCGGTCGCGCGCTTCGCCGGAAGGAACGCGGTGGGCGTGATCTTGACGGGCATGGGAAACGACGGGGCCGCCGGTCTGCTCGAGATGAAGGAGGCGGGCGCCGAGACCATCGCGCAAGACGAGCAGAGCTGCATCGTCTTCGGAATGCCGCGTGAGGCGATCGCGCTGGGCGCGGCGACGTATGTCGCTCCCCTCTCCCGCATCGCGCGCATGATGCTCGACCTCGCCTCGAACGGATCGAAGGAGGCGGCATGAACAAGCCGGCCGCCACACGCCGCGAAGAGATCCTGAGCAAGCTCGGCCTAGTGCCGGCGCTTCCGGCGGCTGCGATGCGCGCGGTGAAGCTGATGCAGGATCCCGACGTCAGCGTGCCGAGCCTCGTGACCACGATCGAGTACGACGCGAGCCTGACCGCGGGCGTGCTTCAACACGCGAACTCCCCCTTCTTCGGTGGCGTGCGCAAGGTCGGGTCGGTGAAGGAGGCGGTGGTCCGCCTCGGCGTCAACAATCTCCGGAAGGTGGTCCTCGCCGCGGCGTTCGAGCCTATGGCGCGCCAGCCGCTCCTCGGCTACGACATGCCGCCGGAAGGACTGTGGGAGCACAGCCTCGCGGTCGCGGTCGGGGCGGACAAGCTCGCGGCGGCGATCAAAGTGCCGATGCCGGCCCACGCGTTCACCTCCGCGATCCTGGTCGATGTCGGGAAGATCCTCCTCGGCACCTTCCTCAAGGTCGACGTCGCGCCGATGGTCGAGCACGCGCACCGCCAACGGCTCGGCTTTGATGAGGCCGAACGCGCCGTGCTCGGCATCGACCACGCGGAGGTCGGCGCGGCCTTGCTGCAATCGTGGAATCTTCCGACCGACGTGGTGAACGTGGTGCGGTGGCACCACCTTCCCGACTCTTGCCCCGGCGATCGGCTCGCCGTCGACCTCGTGCACATGGCCGACGCGCTTGCCTCGGTCATCGGCGTGGGCGGCGGCGTCGATGCATTGAACTACCGGCCCTCGGCCTCGGCGGCCGCGCGCTTCGCGCTTCCTCGTGCGGTGCGCGAGCGGGTTGCGCTCGAGGTGCTCGAGGAGATGGAAAGGTTGAGAGGGCGGCTCGGCGCCGCGGCGTGAGGCTCGAGCTTCGGGGCTCGTGCGGAACGTTGTACAGCCGGTATCACGAAGAAAGGGGCAAGGGCTCATGCGGATCTCTGACTGGAGTCTTCGAGGAAAGCTGATCACGGGATTCCTCGCCGTGGGGATGATCCCCGCGCTGTGCCTCTCGTGGACCACTTGGAACGCGACCGAGGAGATGGGCAAAGGGATCGGCGCTTCCTACCGGACGACCGCGGCCACCATCAACGACCTGATCGACCGGAACTTGTTCGAGCGGTACGGCGACGTGCAGGCCTTCGCCGCGAACAACCTCCTCCGCGATCACGATGAGTGGTATCAGACCGGCTCCGATCGAAACGCGATCGCGGCGGCCGCCAACAGCTATGTTGCCCTCTACGTCATCTACGACCTCGCGATGGCGGTCGACGCCCAAGGCCGCGTCATCGCCGTGAACGACAAGGACGCTTCGGGCAACCTGATCGACTCCGCTTGGATCTACGGGCAGAATTACGCGTCGGCGCCTTGGTTCCGCGACGCCATGGCGGGCAACTTCCTCGACAGCCAGGCGCTCACCGGCACGGTGGTGAGCGACGCCGCGTTCGACCAGGAGTTCCAACGCGTCCGCGGCGAGAACCAACTCGGCGTCGGCTTCTCCGCTCCGATCAAGGACGAGCGCGGCCGCGTGGTCGGCGTCTGGCACAACGTCGCGCGCTTCTCCTTGGTCGAGGATATCGTGCGGACGGTCTACCAGGACCTGAAGCAGCAAGGCCTCGACTACGCGCAGCTCACGCTCGTCAATCGGCGAGGCGAGGTGATCCTCGACTACGCGCCGGAACGGGACCAGACCGACGAAGTCCAACACGACCCGCAGGTGATCCTGCGTCGAAACCTGGCGGCGGAAGGTTTCCAGGCGGCGCTCGCCCTGGCCTCGTCCGAAGCGGGCGACTGTCGCTCGCGCGAAGGCGACGGTTCGCATTGGGAGGTCACCGGCTTCGCTCGTTCGCGCGGGGCCCTCGGCTATCCGGGGCTCGGTTGGGGCGCGATGATGCGGATCCCGGAGTCGAAGGCGATGGCCGGGATTCGACACATCCGCCAAGAGGCGCTGGTCGTGCTGCTCCTTTCGATCTTCGCCCTGGTGGCGGTGGCCTGGGGGATCGCGCGGTCGCTCTCTCGCCCCATCCAACGCAACGTTGACGCGATCAACGAAACCGCCGGGCAGGTGTCGAACGTGGCGGAGCAGGTGGCCGCCTCGTCCCAGGTACTCGCGCAGGCCTCGACCGAGAACGCCGCTTCGCTCCAAGAGACGTCGGCTTCGATGTCCGAGATGAACTCGATGACCCAGCGCAATGCGGAGAACGCGCAAGAAGCCGCCTCCTACATGAACGAGGTGCATCGTCAGGTCGAGCAGTCGCGCCATGCGCTCGAAAGCATGGTCACCGCGATGCACGCGATCGGCGAGTCGAGCGCCAAGGTCTCGCGCATCATCAAGACGATCGACGAGATCGCCTTCCAAACCAACATTCTTGCGCTCAACGCCGCGGTCGAGGCGGCCCGTGCGGGCGAGGCCGGGATGGGCTTCGCCGTGGTCGCGGATGAGGTTCGTAACCTCGCGCAGCGCTCGGCCGACGCCGCCAAGTCGACCTCCCACCTCATCGCCGAGGCGATCGAGAACTCGGAGCAAGGCGGTAAGCACGTCGATCGGGTCACCACCGCGATCAACGGCATCACCGAGAGCGTGAATCGAGTGCGAGCGCTGGTCGAGGAGGTCTCGATGGCGAGCCGCCAGCAATCGCAAGGATTCGAGCAGATCTCGGGCGCGGTCTCGCAGATGGAGCAGGTGACCCAGAGCATCGCCGCCAGCGCGGAAGAGAGCGCCGCCGCCGGACAAGAGCTCACCTCGCAGGCGCGAAACGCGCGCGAGCAGGTCACGCGACTCCGCGTCGTGGTCGGAGGCACGAGCGCGGCTCTCGCCGACGCGCAAGGTCCGGCCGGAGCCATTCCTCGCGCGAATTCGCGCGCCGAGCTCGCGTTCGAGCCGCGAAGCAAGGGATTGCCGCCGCCTACGCTCGTGCCGCGGATCGCGCCCAAGCCAGCACCCGCGCCGATGCCCGCGTCGGAGGACAACGATGACGACGACTTCTTCGCCCGGACTGGGACCGATGTCTAGCGTTCACACGCGCCTGGGAGGCCGGTTATGAAGATGACCCTGACGACCAAGATCCTGAGTCTGCCGGTTCTCGCGATGTCGCTCATCGCGCTGATCGGCCTTGCCTCGTTCCTCGAGTTCCAAGGGGTGGTGCGCACCATCCAGGAGATGCGCGCGATGCAGGCGGCGAGCCGGCACATCGGCGACCTCGACATGATGCATGACGCGATTCGAGGAGACGTGCTGCAAGCGATGCTCTCGGCCGAGGGACATGGGGAAACCCGCGCCGCCACCGAGAGCAGCCTCCGCGCGCACGCGAGTAACGCCCGCGACCTCATCAAGGAGGTCTCGGGCCTCGAGCTCCCGCCGCAGGCGCG
>CAZZAH010000203.1:0-7601 GCA_964652115.1 uncultured bacterium
TCTGAAGCAGGAAGTTGTGCTCGTGATCCATGTGGTACGGCACGACCTCGCCCGGCGAGCTGATGAAGAGGAAGCCGGCGCGCTTGTGCATTCCCGGATAGCGCCCCTCCGAGTGCTCACGAATCTGGTCCATGCACTCATCGAGCAGCCGGCGATACTCCGGGTCGGTCTCTACCCACTTCATGATCAGATACGACTTGTTCTCCGCGATCCGCCGAATCGTCTCGGCCGGCGAGAGGCCGTTCATCGGCGTGCGCGTGTCGTCGTGGTTCAACCCCAAGCCGCCGGCGCGCCACTCGACGAAGCTCTCGGGCAGCGACTTCGAAAGCTCCATCAACCGCTCGACCGTGAAGAGCGGATGCTCGGTCAATCGATGGCGGATGTAGAACGGCTTGGCGTTGAAACGCGCGGCGAAGATGTCGGGATCGATCTGGAGCCAGTTAGGCATGGGGGCTTTCCTCCCGAGGAGCGGATCCGCGTCGTGGCCTGAGCTTGCCGTCGATCCAGCGAAGCAGAGGGAGGCATCGAAGCAGCAGCTCCCCATGCCCCGCCGGCGCCACGATCAAGGTCTCGATCAGGCGTCGATCACGCCAGAAGTGGTCGACGATGAAGCGTTCGCGGCTGGCGCAGGAATCCATCCAGGCCGACTCCGGCCTCGCGTGAAAGCGAAGGACGTTTTCCAGCTCCAGCATCATGCCGGGGGAAGAGCGTGCGTGGGTCTCGTCGAAGGCGATGCGGAAAGCGTAGGCGGCACGATCCTCCGCGCTCGGCGGTCCCCAGAGATTGAGCTTCATCGCGATTGCCTTGCCGCCCAGGCGAAGCGCCAGCATCTCGAGCCTCCCTCGCGCGTGAGCTTCGCGCGCGATCTCGCGCAGGTACTCGGCGTCGGTGGAACGAGAGAGGAACGCGCTCGCTTGGCGCCCCTTCCATCCCGCCGCTTCGAGGGCGAGGAACTCCTCGATCCAAGGATCGACCGGCTCGGCCGCATCGAGCGAGTCGAGCGTGACCACCCCGAGCTCGTTCAGGCGTTCGCGCAGCCGACGGAGGTTCTTCCTGCGCTTGCCGTCGAGCGCGCGCTCGAGATAGGCCTCCCCGCTTTCGGCGCGCCGAAGCAGCGCTCGGGTGTAGGCATCATCGACGTGAGTCGGCCAGCCGCGCCGATTCATCTCGTCGATCAAGAGGCGAAAGGCGGGCCCATCGCCGCTGATCATCGGCAGGCGCCAGAGCCCATGCGTCTCGCGCTCGACCCACGTACAGAAGGCCGAGAAGGCCTCCGCGCCCAGCTCCGGATGGAAGAGCGGCGTGCCCAAGTACGCGAAGGGGGATCGCCAGAGCTGGAGCACCTTCCCGGGAAGGCCGCCGATGCGCCCCTCTTCCAGCGGGACGATTGCCGCGAGAAGCCGCCGATTGCCGAGGTGCGGGCGAAGCGGCTCATAAACGAACGCGAAGCGCGCGCCCCGCCGTTGCCCGAAGGCACGCCACGCCGGCAGCGCGATCCAGGGCTCGAGGAAGAGATTCTGCTCGAGCGGCGCGATCGAGAGCTGCTCCCACGCGCGAAGGTGCGCGGAGATTGCCGCTTCGTCCGCGGCGATCTCGACCGTGAAGGCTCCCCCCGCCTCGATCGGGAGCGGCGATGGCGCTCCCTTCGCCTCGATTGCCTTGGCCGGCGCGTCGCTCAAGGAAGAAGCTCCCTGCCTCGGCTCAAAACGGGAGCGCGTGCACCACGCTCCGCATCCAGCGGGACGCGGTGCGGACGATCGCGAGGCGGCGGAGCCCGCCCGTCAACTGCTTCGCGCCGAGCGAGGCGAACTGGCCGCGCCAGCCTCGACCGTAGATTCTGAGGTTGGCCAGCGGCAGCACCTGGTCGGTCCACCGGAGCTTCCATTCCGACTGTCGCCCCAGGTGGTAGGAACGCATCTCGCCCCGCTTGATCTCGTGCTCCCAGAGCATGCCGCGAAGCACGGTCCCGGGGCTGACCTTCGACCACTCGGGGTCATAGCTGATCTTGAGGAGCTCGATGCGCCCCTCGTGCCGGAGGCAATACTCGAACGCGATGAGCTTGCCGTCGAGCCGGAGCTGATAGATCGCGAGCGCGCCACGTCGCGCGGCCGCTTGGGCAAGCTCCCGGTAGAACCGCAGCGTCTCCTCGACCGCGCGGATCGGCGAGCCGCTGCTCCCCTTCCAACCGCGGGCCTCGAGATCGAAGCACTCGCTCAATACCGCGTCGAGGTTCGGGCCGCCGGTCTCGACCTCCACCCCCAAGCGGCCGGCCAGATCCAAGCGACGCTTCCCCTGCCTTAGGTCCCGCTGCAGATGGCGGCTGAGCATCCCCTGACACGACTCCCAACTCGACGGGAAGTGGAATGCGGTATCGCCCTTGTGGGGCGTGTCCTCATCGACGCGAAGACCGAGCTCGAACGCCGCGCTCCGCAACGCTTGATGGGCGGCGCTCGATTGATGGAGCCCGCGCAGATCGAGGACGTCGGAGAGCTCCAGCAGGTGCTCGATCACCCGGCGCGCCACTCCGGGAACGCTGGTGTCGATCGCGATCGCCCAGTAGGGCCAATGCTCGTTGTCGAGCCCCTCGAGGCGGCGGACGACCCCCGCGTGAAGGCGCAGCGGGATCGCGGCCACGCACTCACGATCGGAGAAGAGGAGGTGGACGGCCACGCCTCCATCGCCGCGCGCGAAGGCGCGGATGAAGCAGTCGACCCAGGCGGGAGAGGCGAGAAAGCCCGCGCGGCTACGCGCGACGAGATCCTCCCATCCGGAGAGGACCTCCTCACGCCCGGCGCCGCAAGGATAGGACCGCCAGGTCCAAGCGGGAGACGTCCCCGCCCGGAAGGTGGATGCCACCATCCCACCGTTCTGCACTAGCTGTGCTCTGCGTGCTTTCGCCACGAAACCCCTGGAGCCGATGAGTACGTCCAGCGCCCCTCGCGTCGCAGCGCTACTGAGCGAGAAAGGAAACCTCGTGCCCAAGTTTACGGCTCGGCCCTGCCGCATGATGAGCGCTGCCGCGGACAAGCATACGCCAACGCGATCCTAACGAGCGACGCATCGCGTGACGGACAGCAGCTCGGCAGAAGTTGCCGGGCGGCCGGCCGGGCGCACACGCGAAAGGGGGACCGGATCGATCGATCCGGTCCCCCCCTCAGACAGGCAGGGTCTCCTGAAAGGCTACTTCAGGACGACCATCTTCTTGTTGCTGGTGTAGCCGCCCGCGGAGAGTTGGCTCCAGAAGATACCGGCGCCCACCTTGTGGCCGGCATCGTCCGTTCCATCCCAAACCTCGGTGTGCTCACCCGCCGTGAGCGAACCGGACACGAGCGTCTTCACCTTACGTCCATTGACGTCGTAGATGGTCAGCTCGGCCGGACCGGCCACGGCCAACGAGAAGCGGATCGAGGTGCGCGGGTTGAACGGGTTCGGCGAGTTCTGGTAGAGCCGCGTCGCCGGACCGGTCGCAACCACGCCATCCTCGTCGACGCCGACGGAGATGCACGGGTTGTCGCAGAAGGTCGGCGTGCCGCCGCCGCCGCTGCCGAAGATCCAGGTGAAGGCCGCCGAGATCTCGTTCTGAATCGCCGGAACGATGTGAGCGGTGTCGCCCACGCACTCGAGCGAGACGTCACGCGTGGACATGTGATCCCAGCTCACGCCATCCAAGACCACGCGGTAGTTGTCGGAGTTGGCGCCCGTGACCGACCGCACGATCTGCTCGTAGTTCGTGTTGAGCGGCGGGACGCGGTCGTAGTCGTTGTAGACCCGGTTACCGACGCCGGTACCGGTCGCGTGCAGCACGTCGAAGACGAACTTCTGCGGGCACCAGTTGCCGTACGCGTCGAAGTTCACGATCGGCGAGTACTGACCGCCGGCCGCGTTATTCAGACGAACGCAGAAGCTCTCGTCCGCGGGCGAGCCCGGGCCGCAGTTGTCGATGTTGTAGGAGTCACAGACATAGGCCGCGCCCAGGTTGTTGACCAAGAAGGCGGGGTTCATGGCGGTGAGCAGGTTCGCGATGTTGTCGCCGTTACCGTAGAAGCCCTGGCGCGGCGTGTTGCCGTTGCAGACGATCGCGGTCAGCCAGTCGGAGAGCAGCGTGAAGTCCGCCGTCTCCATCGCGCCCGCGGTCTGACGACCGGTCGACAGGAGCACCATCCGGTAGCCGAGCATCTGGACGAGGTTCACGCCGTTGTTGCCGGAGACCGAACGGCCGAACGGAGCGTTCCAGTTCGAGCCCGGGTCGGCGTAGTCGTAGCGATCCCAAGGAGCCGGGTTGTAGGTCTCCGGCTTCGGGCGGCTGTCACCGATCAGGTTCGACAGCGCGCGCTCGACGTAGGCCTGCGTACCGGTGTTGAGGTCGATGAAGAGGATGCAGGGGAACTTCGGCTGGCCCGAGACAGTCCGCCACGCGGGCAGGATCTCGAACTCGAGGTAGTTCTTCCCCGTGGTGTCGGGCAGGAAGGCGAGCTGAGTCGGCGAACAAGTGTAGTTCGCCGTGATGAAGTACTGAAGCTGCGTGCCCGGAGCGTAGATTCCGTCGCGCAGGATCTCGTTGTTGTTGGTGAACTCGCCCTGGAAGTCGTCGTCCTGCTCCTTGAACTCGGAGATGAAGCGATCACGGTATGGCGTCGTCCCGGACTGGGCCGAGTCCATCTGTCCGACCGCGAACTGCGCATTGTCGCCGACGATCGAGAGACCGTCCGCGACCTGCGCCTTCCACGCCGCGTATCCGCTGACGCCACCCTGGCCCGGGCCTTCACGCCTGACCCTGAACCACATCTTGCACTCGTACTTGCTCGAGGTGGTCGGAACGGGGCCCTTGACCAAGAGCGAGTCGCCCTGCTTGTCGGGGTTGGTGGTGTCGCGCGAGAGGTCGTAGGTGATGTCGGCGTTGCCGCCGTTGGTCGTTGAGAGGAGCTGCGCTTGACCGTAGCCGTCCTGGAACGACGTGCCCGGCTCGAACGCAACCAGCGGCGCGCACGCCTTCGAGGTCACGCGGATCTGGACGTTGTCCACGATCGGCGTGAAGTTCGTGACGTTCGTGCAGACGGTGCTGGCGATGCCGAAGGCGTCACAGGAGGCGTAGACCTCCCAGACGAAGCTGACCAAGGCAGCGTCGGCCGGAATGCCGTTGTCGGTCGCGACGTTCCGGTTGTGGAAGCAGTTCGGATCGACGCCGGTCGAGTTGAAGGTGCTCTGTCCCTGACGACCCGACCACTGGGTCGCACCGGTCTGCGGACAGACGAAGGGGAAGTAGTTCCAACCGGGACGGTTGAACACCCCGTTCGCCTGAGGCTGAACCGAGTACTGATCCCACTCGCCGATGACCGAGTAGCAGCCCGCGCCCAGGACCGACTTGTCCGCCGGCGGTGAGTACGCGAGCACGTGCTGTCCGTAAGTGTGGGTGCCGTTGTCTCCTGAGTTCTGGTGGAAGGTGATGACCTTGCCCGAGAGGTTGCAGGCGCAAGGATCGAGGATGGTGTAGTCGGTCAGGTTGTGGACGCCGAAGAAGGTGCCGACGCCGGCACAGGTAGAGGCCGTCCAGCCCTGGTCACCCGACTCGTAGTCGTAGCTCACCGGGCCGCCGCTCACCGGGCCCGAAACGACCACGTTGTCGAGAGCGAAGGGTCCGTAGTCGGTGGCATAGCTCGCGTCCTCGTCCGACCAACCGCCGTCGGAGGTGAACTCGAAGATGAGCCGGAAGCCGGACTGACCGTTGAACTGGCTGTTAAAGATGGTGAAGTCGCCCGCGGCAAAGGTCGGGAAGCTGCCGGCGGCGATTCCGATCTTCCCGGTGAAGCCGGTGCCATTCAGCGAGAATTCATCCCCGTTACCGAGGCGGACACGAAGCTGCGTGTAATCGAAGTCCTGCTCCGAGTCCTGGTAGTAGGTGAAGTCGAGGTTGACGTCGCCGGTCCCGGTGTAGGTCAGGGACGGGCTCGTCCAGCGCTGGCACCAGGAGTTTCCGTAACCAAGTCCCGCCTCCCAGCAGAGGACGTCGGCCTGGTCTTCGTAAGCGCCGCACCAGGCGGCGCCGGTGCCCGCCGGGATCGGGGGCGCAACCGCGTTGCCCGGGTGCGCGCCCCAGGCGGTGGGGGTGATCCGCTGGAAATAGGTGGAAGTGTTCGCGCTCACATCCACCGCGTACCAACCTTCGAACGCGTCAGAAGCGCCGTGGTCCCACGTCCACTTGTCGCCCATGACCGCGTACTTGTTCCCGCTGATCGTCTGGAAGTAGCCGAAGTTGAATGTGTCGGCGCGCGCAAAGCCGTCCGGCTGTACCGCAGGCATGTCGCCCCGAATGCCGAGCGCTCTGGCGTCGTTGTCATATTTCAGGGCTCGCTCAGACGCCGGCACGTACGCGAAGGCCACCGAAGCGGCCGCGACGAAGCTCAGCGAAGCAGCGAGGGCAAGGAACCTTTTCACGACAGGCCTCCTCTTCCTTTCGTTGATCTAGCTCGCCGCCCAAGGGTCCGGGGTCGACCTACGGATGCGCGCTCGCTTGGCGGTCACGCATACGAATTTCGATCCGCCCTCAGGGGGATGGACGAGAAGAATCCGCACTCCGAGTGTCCGAAGTACGGAGGGGGGAAGGTTGTACGGACTAAACGAGGAACCGACCGCCACTCGGAGAGCAGCGCATTCCCCGACCCCTCAGAAAGAAGACGACCCCGGAAAGCGGTGTCCGAACCCGGATGGCCGGGGTGTTGCCTCCCCGACATTGTCCCAGCTGCAAGACTCCGACCTCCGACACCGGTCGTTGGGACCCCTTGAGAACCCACCCTCCGTCCCAAGCAGGGTTCAGTTCTTCTTTCGGCGTGAGAAGTATAGATCTGGCCGATCCCAAGTCAAGGAGGAGTTAGGAACCAGTAAAAGGAATGAACAGCGCGACAGGGCGCGACGGATCCGTTCGCCGCGCCCGCGGCTGTATTGGGCAGGAAAGTCTAGGGGCCGGAGACCGTGACCCGTTCGATCTGAGCGCCGAGGGTGGCCAGCCGCTCCTCGATCCGCTCATAGCCACGATCGATGTGATAGACCCGATGGATCAGGCTCTGCCCCTTCGCCGCCAGCGCGGCGAGCACCAGGGCGGACGACGCGCGGATGTCGGTCGAGGTGACATGCGCGCCTGAAAGCTGCGGCACCCCCTTGACCGTCGCGACGTTGTTCTGGAGTCGGATCTCGGCGCCGAGCCGCCTGAGCTCCGGCACGTGGGTGAAGCGGTCGGGATAGATGGTGTCGGTTACGACCCCGGTCCCGGACGCGACCGAGAGCAGGGCCATGAACTGGGCCTGGAGGTCGGTCGGGAAGCCGGGATAGACCTGAGTCGTCACGTCGATCGAGCGGAGCGGGCGCGGCGCCCGCACCTGGATCGCCCCTCCTTCCACCAGGATCTCGACCCCCATGTCCCGCAGCCGATCGAGGACGATGCCGCAGTGATCGGGCCGGCAGTTCGCGAGGATGACCTCGCCTCCGGTGATCGCGGCGGCGGCGGCGTAGGTCCCGAGCTCGATCCGGTCCGCGATGTTCTCGAACGCCGTCGGCTTGAGCGCGCTCACTCCCTGGACGCGGATCGTGTTGGTCCCCTGTCCCTCGAC
>CAZZAH010000204.1:0-7597 GCA_964652115.1 uncultured bacterium
GCCGGCCGGCCGTCTTGCCGACTGAGCTGCGTCCCGGCAAGTTACTTTCCGGCGGTCTTGCTTGTAGAAAGGTGTGGATAGGCTCCCAGAGCCTCGGCCCACTCGTTCAGCTTCCGAATCCGTTCGTCGTTCGCTTCCGGCAGCGCGAAGGGTTGGCGTCCGCGGCAATCGAAGATCAAGCCCGCCACGCCGCCGTTCAACGTCGCCTTGAGCGGCTTTCCCTTGCCCGCGCCGACGTCGAAGCCGGAGGCGGGCTCGAGCTGCGCTTCCGCCTTCATCCCCACCTCGAGCGGCACCATGAGCATCGAGCCGTGGTTGAGGTCGAGCTCCTTCCGTCCGCCCGGCAGATCGAGGGTGACCTTCAAGCAGCGCTGGCCTTCTTTCCCCTTGCCGATCACCGACACCGACGAGCCCAGGAAGATGAGGCAGTCGGCAACGAACACATCGGTCGCCGCCTTGGTGCTGACCTCCGCCAAAACGCCGAGCTGCGGCATCATGAAGATCGAGTCGACCGCGAGATCGGTCACGCCTTCGGGCAGGAAGGCATCGAGCATCATCCACGCCGACTGCACGCGTCGCGGCGCGTGCGAGAGGACACCGCCTGATCCGACCAGAAGGTTGAGTCCGAGCAGGCTGATCAGCGTCTCGCCCGATGCGGTCTGCTCAAAGGTGTCGGAGATGGTGCGCTCTTGCTGCACGCCCTTGAGCCCCACCGCCAGCGCCTTGTGCTGCTCGAAGGCAAGTCGCAGCGCCTCGCGCGAGATCGCCTGCTCGATCATCAGCTCCTCGAGCGTCTGCGGGATGGTGGTCGGGCGAATCATCTTGTTCTTGATTCGATTCCTGAGGTCGCTCTCGTCGATCGAGAAGGGGACCCAGCGCATGACGTTCGGAAGGCCGGCCTCGGCCAGCACGTTCGACACCGAGTAGCTCATCCCCAGGTTCGCGCTCACCGTCCGGTTGAACACGCCCTGAAAGACGCTGAAGACGTCGGTGGTCGCGCCGCCGATGTCGACGCCGACGACCTGGATCTTCCGCTCGTTCGCGACGCGCTCGATGATGTTCCCCACCGCGGCCGGCGTCGGCATGATCGGCACCGGTGACCAGCTCATGAGCTTGCGGTAGCCCGGCGCCTGCGCCATCACATGCTCCATGAAGAGGTCGTGGATCTTGTGCCTCGCCGGCATCAGGTTCTCGAGCTCCATCGTCGGGCGGATGTTGTCCGTCACCACGAGGTCGGTCTTGTCGCTCAGTCGCTCGCTTACGTCGGCGGCCGCGTCCTTGTTGCCGGCATAGATGATCGGAAGCTTGTAGCCCTGGCCGAGTCGCGGCTTGGGATCCGCGGCGGCGATGATCTCCGCCAGCTCGACCACGTGGGTCTTGGTGCCGCCGTCGATCCCGCCCGAGAGAAGGATCATGTCGGGGCGAAGGTCGCGAATCCGGCGCACCTTCTCGTGGGGAAGGCGCCCGTCGTTCGAGGCGACGATGTCCATCACGATCGCGCCCGCGCCCAAGGCCGCGCGCTCCGCGCTTTCGCCGGTCATCGACTTGACGACGCCGGTTACCATCATCTGAAGCCCACCGCCCGCGCTCGAGGTCGAGAGGTAGATGTCGACCCCTTCGGTCGCGGTGTGGGGCGTGATGATGCGCTCGCCGTCCAAGAGCTTCCGGCCGGCCAGCTCCTCGATCTCCATGATCGCGTTGAGCACGCCGCGGGTCACGTCCTCGAAGGGCGCCTCGACCGTGGTCGGCGCTTCACCGCGCGCGACCAGGCGATATTCGTCGCCGCGCTTCTCGATCAAGATCGCCTTGGTGGTGGTGGATCCACAGTCGGTCGCCAGGATCGACTGCAGCTCCCTCGACTTCCAGTCGTTGCCGCTCGCCATGCCGTCTCTTCCCTCTTCCGGTGCCCTGCCCGAAGCGATGCTTCGGACGGTTATCCGCGCGGCGCTTGGCCACGCGAGCAAATCGCATCGACGCGCGCCCGCACAGGGCGAACGCGCCCGCTACTTCCCTGCGCCTCGACGCGCCGTGCCGCGGCTGAAGATGCGACGCCAGCCCTTCGGCGCCGTTCCGTCCGCGCCCAAGGCGCCGGTTGTTCCGCCGCTTCCGTTGGCGCTCTTCTGCTCCTTCGCCTCGCGCTTCCGGTCGCGCTCCTTCTTCTGCTCCAGCTCGTCGAGCTCCTCGATGCGTTCGATCAAGCGCTCGAAGTTGGCGCGATCCTCCATCAGCCGCACGAAGCGGTCGTAGTACGCCAGGTTGAGCACCGACTTGATGAAGGGCTCGAGGAAGACGAGGCCCTGGCTTCCGACATAGCTCAGAGGCTTACTCGACTCGAGGAAGAAGATGGCGGGGGTGGTGAGTCCCATGCGGACGATGCGGCCGGCGACCGCGTCCAGGATTTCCTCGTCGGTCATCCCGTTCGGCTTGTCCGGCGCGCCGGGAGAGAGGCTCTGGTCTTCGGGCGAGCGATCCGCTGGCGGCGGTACCGGGCTCTTCGCGCCGGGGCCGGCCCAGATGCCTCCGCCGTCTTTGATCTCCAACCCGCCTCCCGCTCTCTCGCCCAACCTCATCGACTCGCGAGCCATTCCGTCTCCGCGCCGACCGAGGCACGCACGCGCGCCACGATCTCCTCGCGGTTTCCGCCGTCGAAGAGGAGGCGGAGCGCACGATACGGCTCCAGGAAGCGACGCCCGCGGTACGGGCTGAGGGTGAGGCCGGAACGATCCTCGTAGACGCGGCGAATGCTCTCCCACGGGCGTGCGCTCCGCGAGAAGATCCGCGCGATCCTCACCCCCTGCTCGTCCATCTCGTAGCGTGTGGGGAAGTAGAACCCTTCCAAGGAGAGGAAGAGCACGGTCAACCCGAACAAGCCCCAGAAGACCGAGCGCGTCACCAGACCAAGGCCGGCCGCGAGTATAAGGATCACCGCGAGCACTGCCAAGCCCCGCCCCCGGCGTCGAGCGAAGGGATGCGAGGTCCAGCGATGCGTCTCCACCGTGGTGCCGGTCGCGGTCCGATCGAGGACCGCTTCGCGCCTCAGGCGCCCGCCTCCAGCTCCGCCACGAGCGACTCGTACTCCGCCGGCGCGAGCAGCCCCTCCAACTCCTTTGGATCGTTCATCCGCGCGCGGATCATCCAACCTTCCGCGTGAGGAGAGCGGTTCACCACCGACGGATCCGACTTGATCGCGTCATTGACCGCGGTGACCTCGCCCGTGACCGGGCTGAAGAGATCGCTCACCGTCTTGACCGCCTCGACCGAACCGAACGCGCCCATCGCCGAGAGCTTCCGGCCGACCGCCGGGAGCTCGACGAAGACGATGTCTCCAAGCGAAGACTGCGCGAAGTCGGTGATGCCGACCACCACCTCATCCCCTTCGCGACGCACCCACTCGTGCTCCTTCGTGTACCGACAATCCTGCGGGACCATCCATCCTCCTCAGTCAATCCGTTGCGGACAGCGCACGCGGACTTCGAAGCCGAGCGACCCTCTCGCGCGCCGCGCGCGCGGGCCGCCGAGCTTGCTAACGATGCGAGCCCTGTTGGTAAAACGGGAGGTCGATCACCTCGACCGGAACGGCTTCACCGCGCACGTCGACCTTGAGCTTCGTGCCCAGCTTCGAGAGCTCCGGGGGAACGAATCCGAGCGCGATGCCGCGCTTGAGCGACGGCGAGAAGCCCCCACTGGTGATGACCCCGATCTCGCGCAAGCCGTCGGCCGAAAGAATCCCTTGGCCGTGGCGCGGCAGTCGTTGTCCTTCGACCGAGAAGCCGACCAAGGAACGCTTCACCCCTTCGATCTTCTGTCGATCGAGGATCGGCTTCGCGACGAAGTCGGGCTTCTTCAGCTTCACCGTCCAGGCGAGACGCGCCTCGAGCGGCGAGGTTTCGAGGTCGAGCTCATTGCCGTAGAGGCAGTAGGCCATCTCCAATCGGAGCGTGTCGCGGCAGCCGAGGCCGGCCGGCAGCAGCTCCGCGCCGGCGGCGTGCGAGAAGAGGGCGCGCCACGCGGCCGCCGTCGCCTCCGCGGGCGGATAGATCTCGAATCCATCCTCGCCGGTGTAGCCGTTGCGCGAGATCAGCACACGCTCGAGGCCGAAGAGCGGGAGCTCCGCCCAGGCGTAATAGCCGATCGCGTCGATCGCCTTCTCGCCCGCCGAACAGTGCGGCGCGAGGATCGACTGCGCTTTCGGTCCTTGAAGCGCGAACTGACCGAGCTCGGCGCTGCGATCGTTCAGGGTAATGCTCGCGCCCTTCCAGAGGTCGCGGCGTCGCTCGAGCCATTGCCAGATGCGCTCGCGATTGCCGGCGTTCGCGATCACGAGCACGCGGTCCGCCATTCGATAGACGGTGACGTCGTCGAGCACGCCGCCGTTCTCGGCGCACATCGGCGAGTAGAGCATGCGACCGACGTCGAGCTTCGCGAGATCGTTGGTGATGAGCTGATCGACGAAGGCGACCGCTCCCTCGCCCCGCACTTCGTAGCGAGCCATGTGCGAGACGTCGAACACGCCGGCGGTGGTGCGAACCGCCTCGTGCTCCTTGAGGATTCCTGCCGTGTACTGGACCGGCATCTCCCAGCCGTTGAACTCGACCAGCTTCCCGCCTGCCTGACGGTGCTCGTCGTAGAGCGGCGTGCGGCGAAGGCCCATCCTCACCTCCCCTTTTCGGAGATCTTGGATCTCCTGCCTCGGACGTCACGGGCCGTTTCGGCTCGGCGCGACATCCGGCGAGACCTTAGAGAGCGGGACCGACCCTGTCAACGAACCCCTGGCTCGAGGATGTGCGCTCAGCGGACTCCCGGCAACGCAGCGCCTCGTGTCTTGGCACCCCGCTTCGCCGCCACCACCCCTTCCGCGCGAAGTGCGGCTCCGGTGTGCGAGGCCGCGACCGCGGCGACCTCCTCCGGTGTGCCCTGCGCGACGAGCTGCCCCCCGGCGTCGCCGCCTTCGGGACCCAAGTCGATCAGATGGTCCGCGGCGCGGATGACATCGAGGTTGTGCTCGATCACGAGCACGGTGTTGCCCGCCTCGACCAGCCGATAGAGCACCTCCAGGAGCACGCGGATGTCCTCGAAGTGAAGCCCGGTCGTCGGCTCATCGAGGATGTAGAGCGTACGGCCGGTCGAAACGCGCGAGAGCTCGGTCGCGAGCTTCACGCGCTGCGCCTCACCGCCGGAGAGAGTCGTGGCCGACTGGCCGAGCTGCAGGTATCCGAGCCCGACGTCGCGCAGCGTCCCGAGTTTTCGCTTGAGCGGCGGGATGTTCGTCAGAAGATCAACCGCCTCCTCCACCGTCAGGTCGAGGACGTCGGCGATGTTCTTCCCCTTCCATGCCACCTCGAGCGTCTCGCGGTTGTAGCGCCGGCCGCCGCAGATCTCGCAGCGAACGTAGACATCGGGCAGAAAGTGCATCTCGATCTTGACCACACCGTCGCCGCGGCAGGCTTCGCATCTTCCGCCCTTGACGTTGAAGCTGAACCGCCCGGGCTGATAGCCGCGCACCTTCGCCTCCGGCAGCTTCGCGAAGAGGTCACGAATGTCGGTGAAGCTGCCGGTGTAGGTCGCGGGATTGGAGCGCGGCGTTCGTCCGATCGGCGACTGATCGATCTCGACGAACTTGTCGATGGCATCGAGCCCCGTCACCTTGCCGTGCTTGCCCGGCGTCTGGCCCGACTTGTAGAGGTGCCGCTGAATCGCGCGCGAGAGGATCGAGTGGACGAGCGTGCTCTTCCCGCTTCCGGAGACGCCGGTCACGCAGATGAACTTGCCGAGCGGAAAGGACACCTCGATGTCCTTCAAGTTGTGCTCGCGCGCGCCGGTCACGGTGATGATCGAACCGTTGCCGGGTCGACGCTCCGCCGGCATCGGAATCGTGCGACGACCGCTGAGGTACTGGCCGGTGAGCGAGCTGGTGCTCGCCATCACCTCGCGCGGCGTGCCCGCGGCGACCACCATACCTCCGTGACGACCTGCGCCCGGCCCGAGATCGACCAACCAATCGGCCTCGATCATGGTGTCGCGATCATGCTCGACCACGATGACGGTGTTGCCGAGATCGCGCAGCCTGAGCAGCGTGGCGAGGAGCTTCTGGTTGTCACGATGATGGAGACCGATCGAGGGCTCATCCAAGATGTAGAGCACGCCGGTCAGCTGCGAACCGATCTGCGTGGCGAGTCGAATCCGCTGCGCTTCCCCGCCCGAGAGCGTGGCGCTGCCGCGATCCAAGGTCAGGTAGCCCAGCCCCACGTTCTCGAGGAAACGCAAGCGTTCGCGGATCTCCTTCATGATCGGCTCGCCGACCGCGAGCTCCTTCTCGCTCTCGAGCATCGAGGAGGCGGCGTCGAGCCCGGCGCGCACCGAGAGGTGAGTCCAGCGCTCGATGTTCCAATCGCCGATCCTGACCGCGAGGCTCTCCGGCTTGAGCCGCGATCCCTTACACGCCGGACAGGGACGCGCGCTCATGAAGCGCTCGATCGAGGAGCGCACCTCTTCCGAATCGGACTCGCGGTAGCGACGCATCAGGTTGGGGATCACGCCCGAGTACTTCGAGCGCCAGCGCACCTCGCCCTTCTGCCCCTTGTGATGCACCTCGAAGTCCTTGCCGCCGGTGCCGTGCAGCACGACGTGACGCACCTTCGCCGGCAGCTTCTTCCACGGCGTATCGAGCGAGAATCCGAGGTGCTTGGCCAGCCCGGTCAAGACCGACGCGTGCCACGACGCCTCCGCCCCCTTCCAGACCGCGAGCGCGCCCTCTTGGATCGAGAGATTGGCGTCGCTCACCACCAGGTCCTCGTCGATTTCGCGGAGTGAGCCCAGTCCCTGACACTCGGGGCACGCGCCGTAGGGACTGTTGAAGGAGAAGTTCCTCGGGTGCAGGGCATCGAAGCTTCGCCCGCACTTCAGGCACGCGGTCTCCTCGCTGAAGAGCTGCTCACCGCCCTCCTCGCGCAAGACGCGCACGATGCCGCGCCCGACCTTGAGCGCGGTTTCGATCGAGTCGACCAGCCGTTGCCGGCGGCCCGGGTTCACGTCGAGTCGATCGACCACCACCTCGAGCGTGTGCTTCTTCTTCTTGTCGAGCGTGGGCAGGTCGCCGTCAAGGCTGTGCAGCTCACCGTCGACGCGCACGCGAAGGAACCCCTGGCGGCGTAGGTCCTCGAGCTCTTTCCGGTACTCCCCCTTCCGACCCTCGACCACCGGCGCGAGCACGTGGGCTCGCGCGCCGTTCATGGTCGAGAGAATCTGCGCCACGATCTCGTCGACGGATTGACGCGAGATGCGCCGGTCGCAGGTCGGGCAGTACTGCACGCCGATGCGCGCGAAGAGGACCCGCAGGTAGTCGTAGATTTCCGTCGTGGTGGCGACGGTGGAGCGTGGATTGTGCCCGCCGCTTCGCTGCTCGATCGAGATGGCCGGCGAGAGACCGTCGATGCGGTCGACGTCCGGCTTCTCCATCTGACCGAGGAATTGGCGCGCGTAGGCCGAGAGCGACTCGACGTAGCGTCGCTGCCCTTCCGCGTAAAGGGTGTCAAACGCGAGTGACGACTTTCCGGAGCCGGACACGCCGGTCATCACCACGAGGGCATTGCGCGGCAAG
>CAZZAH010000205.1:0-3885 GCA_964652115.1 uncultured bacterium
CGAGCGCGATGCGGCTTTCGCTTTCCGCGAGGACGCGGACTCCGGTGTCGGCCGAACCGAGCGGAATCCATTCCGCGGCGGCTGGGAGTGTGAAAGCGAGAAGCGCGGCGGCGGCGAGGGCAAGGCGGAACATCCTGGGACGAGGCATGGAATCCTCCGATGGTGGCACGCTTGAGCCACGGGTCTTCCACCGGAGAGCGAGAGCGATGCGATACGCAGGTGCTGAGGGACCAGTGGGGGGACCCGCGTTTAACCGCCGTCGAGTCTACCAATTCGGGATGTCGGAAGCGAACCGACATTATTGAGCGGGTCCAATCGGATCGATCCGCGCGCCTCGCGCTAGTCCCTCGCGTCGACCGCCTCGGGGAGCCCGCGCGCGGCGGAGAGGAGTCGGATCGTGCCGTCCTTCCTCACCACGGCGAGCTGCTCACCGCTCGGATCGAAGCGCAGCAGGGTCGCGTCGCCGGGGCAGGCGAGCGTCCCGACCTCCTCCATCCGGCGCGGGTCGAGCACGCGCAGGCTACCGGGCTGGTCTCCGGGCAGGAGCACGCGGTCGGCCGCCGGATTCAACGCGAAGCCGCCGGACGACGCGGGCATCGATCGTCCTGTCTCCCGGAGCGCGTCGCGATCGAGTCGCCATTCACGAAGCAGTCCGTCTTCGCCCGTCGAGAGCAGGACCCCGTCCGGCAGCATGGCCAGGTCGACGATGGCAACACCGCGCGCGGACGCGATCGCCTTGCCGGTGCCTACCTCGCGAAGCTCGAGCCGGCCATCCGCGCGCCCGATCGCGAGCAGTCGACCGTCGCTCGACCACGACAGCGCGCGGGCCGAGGCGCCGTCCGTCGCGAGCGTGCGCTCGAGGCGGCCGCTGACCGAATCCCAGAGGAGAACCGCGCCGCCCTCGTTGGCGCCCGCAAGCAACCGGCCGTCGGGGCTCAGCTCGAGGTCCACGAGACGGCCGTCCGTCGGGTCGAACTCGCGGAGCAGCGCGCCGGTTGCCGCGTCCCACGAACGGATTCGCGCGGCCGAGCCCCCCTTCGCCGAGGTTGCCGCCTCCGCGGTGAAGAGGCGTCCACCGTCGCGTGAGTAGCGCACGCGGGCGTCGCGACCGACCTGAAGGCTGAACGTAGGGCGAAGCGGCGCGATCTCGTAGACGCGGACGGTTGAATCCGCGCACGCGACGGCCAGATGGTTCGGCGCCCAGTCGATCGACACCGGCATCGCCGGCGGATCGATCTCCTCCGCCGACAGATTGAGTACGTCCCACACCTTGATCTCGCCGGTCGAGTCGCCGGTGACGAGGTGCTGGCTGTTCGGGTGGAAGGCGACCGCGGTCACCGCTCCTCGATGGCCGCGCATCACGCCGAGAAAGGCCATCGTCTGGAGATCCCAGGCGCGCGCCGTTCCGTCGAGCGAGCCGGAAGCGAGGCGGAGAGCGCGGACGTCGAGCGCGACCGAGGAGACCGCTGCGCTGTGACCTGCGAGAAAGCGCTCTTCGAGCAGGTCCGAGTCCCAGAGGTGAATGAGGCTGTCGACGCCCGCCGCCGCGAGCCAACGGCCGCTCGGGCTCGAAGCGACCGCGTCGAAGCGAGTCGGACGGATGCTCGCCCCTTCGCCGAGACGGCCGCCGAGCTCGAACAGCACCTGCCGATTCGCGAAGTCGTAGACCACGACGCTGCTGTCGAGGAGGCATGCGAACACGTTCGGATCGCCGAAGCTCGTGATCCCTCGGATGGGGTGCCTGCCGCCTCGAAGAGGGATCTCCGCGATCGACGTTCCGCTCGCCGCGTCCCAGAAACGGACGCTGCCGTCGCCGCAACCGGCCGCGAGCGTCTTCCCGCCGAAGCAGACGGCGAGCGGCGGCGATCCGACGGTGATCCTCGCCCGCTCCGTCCCCGCGGGCAGGTCGAGGAGTCGGATGTCCGAGCCTGCCACCGCGAGGAGCGGCACCAGCGTGCTGATGTCGAGCGAGCGCGCGCCCGGGTCCGCGAGGGTGTCGAGGCAGGCGCCGTTCTCGAAGCTCCAGATGCGGACGGTGCCGTCGTCCGACGCCGAGGTCACGAAGCGGCCGTTCGGACTCACCGCGAGCGAGCGGATCGGGCCATCGTGTCCGACGAAGGTCGTTTCGCTGAGGTCGGCCTCCGCCTCGAGATAACGCCACTCCCAGCCACGCAGCGCGACGGGAGCCGAGTGCAGCGCCGCCGTGGCCGCCGCGGCATCGCCCGCGGCAAGCGCCTTCCCCGCCTCGAGGATCGACGCCCGGTAGCTCGCGAAGTCGGCGTCCTCCGTGCTCGTGGCATTCGCTGTCATCGCCGTGACGCCCGCCGCGAGCATCCCGACGAGGAGCAGCACAGGGCGCGGCAACTGGAATCGAATTCGCGGCATCCGCATCATCCCTCCCTCATTCGATGGCGGAGCATAGGGGGGAAGGCTGTCGCGCCCGAAATAAATCGGGGGCCGATCCATCCGGACCGACCCCCTTGGGACGCGCCGCCGGCCGCGCATAGGCGACGCACCCACCTGGCCGCGCGGTCGAAGCCGCGCGGACACTCTGTCACTCGCGAGCTAGTTCAGCTCGACCGGCTTGCCGTCGGCCGCGCGATACGCGACCTCTCCCAGCTTGAGCTCGCCGATCTGTGCCTCGATCTTCGCGCGGTCGCCAACCGCCACCACCAGCATCTTGTCCGGCGAGAGGTGCTTCTTCGCCGCGTCGACCACGTCTTGCGCCGTCATCGCGTTGATGCGCGCGGGCAGCGACTGGTAGGCGTCCGGCGGCTGGTCGTACATGTAGAGATTGGCAAAGGTGTGGACGAGATCCTCGGTCGTCTGGAAGCGAGCGGGCAGCGTCTGGGTGAGCGACTGCTTCGCGAGCCGGAGCTCCTGGTCGCTCGGCGGGCGCGTCGTCATGCCGCGGTACTCGGAGAGCATCTCGCCGATCGAAGCACCGGTGGCATCGGTCCGCACGCTTGCCCAGCAACCGAGGTTGCTGACGCCTCGGTCCTCGCCCAGCCACGAGTAGCAGCCGTAGGCGTAGCCCTTGTCCTCGCGCAGGTTCATGTTGAGCCGACCGGCGAAGTTGCCGCCCAAGACCGCGTTCATCAGGTTGAGCCGATCGAACTCGGGGTCGGAACGACGCACGGCGATCTGCGAAACGAGGAGCGCCGTCTGCGGTGATCCGGGCTTGTCGACGATGACGATGCGGTTCGTGATCGCGCGACCGGCGTCGGGGGCCGTGGTCACCTTCGCTTGCCCGCTCCAGCTGCCGAACGACTTGGTCGCGAGGTCGCGAGCCTCGCTCTCGGAGAGATCTCCCACCAGGATCAACGCCGCGTTGTTCGGCGCGAAGTTCGCCTTGTAGAAGGCGAGCGCGTCGTCGCGGGAGATGTCCTTGAGCGCGTCCTCGTTGCCGAGCGGCGTGTGTCCGTAGGGATGCTGCTCGCCGTAGAGGCAGGCGCTCATGACGCGGACACCCGCCTGGAACGGGCTCGCCTTCTCTTCCAAGATCGAGGTAAGCCGCGTGCTACGGACGCGCTCGAGCTCCTTCTCCGGGAAGGCGGGTTGGAGCACGACCTCGGAGAGGATGCCGAGCGTCGCGCCGAAGTTCTGCTTGAGCGACCGGCAGCTGGCGTAGGTGCCGTCGCTGCTCGATCCGGTACCGAAGCTCGCACCCAGCGCCTCGAGGTCGGTCGCGAGCTTCATCGCGTCGCGCTGGGTGGTGCCTTCATCGAGGAGGTCGGCGGTGAGCCCGGCGAGCCCGTACTTCCCGGCAGGATCGGCCGCTCCACCCGCGCGCAGGACCAGCTGACCCGCCGCCACCGGTAGACCGGTCGTCTGGACGTGATAAACGGCGAGCCCGTTCGGAAGGGTGAAGACCTTCGCGGTGGG
>CAZZAH010000205.1:3985-5231 GCA_964652115.1 uncultured bacterium
CGCGCCAGGTCCTGGTTCAGATAGTCCGGCTTCCCCGTGTAATGGTTGTAGCGATTGAGGCGATCGGCCACTCCACCGAAGGCGCCGATCTGCTCGAGGCTCGAGACCATGTCAGTCCAGATGCCGTTCCGCGCCGCGGCGAGCTCCTCCTCGGTCGGTCCGTCCTTCGCGAGGCGCGCGAGCTCCGCGTCGATCGCCGCCTCGAGCTCGGCATTGGAGTGGCCGGGTTTGGCGGTGCAGTTGATCTGGAAGACCGATGCGAGGGTCAACGACTGCTGGCCCGCGGTGACGTCCTGCGCGATCTGCTTGTCATAGACGAGAGACTTGTACAAGCGACTCGCCTTGCCCTCGCCCAGGATGCGGCCCGCGAGGATACCGTCGGCGTCCTGCGGCTGATAGATCGGCGTGGTCAGCCAGGCCATCGCGGTTTTGGGGAGCTCCACCTTGTCGGTCATGCTCACGCGACGTTCCGACGTGATGGCGGGGGTCTTCGCGGTGATCGGCGGTACATCCGCGCCGCGCGGAATCGAGCCGAAGTAGCGCTCGACCATCTCCTTCGTCTTCGCAATGTCGATGTCGCCCACGATCGCCAGGCTCGCATTGTTCGGGCAGTAATAGCGGCGGAAGAAGTCCTTCACGTCGTCGAGCTTCGCCGCCTGGACGTCCTCGTGCGAGCCGATGACGTTGGCGTAGTAGGGATGCTCCTTCGGGAAGAGCGCATGCCAGAGCGCCTCGTCCTGGAGCGCATAGGGCGGATTCTCCACGCCTTCGCGTCGCTCGTTCCGGACGATGTCCTGCTGATTGGCGAGGCTCGTCGCGGTCAGCGTCTCGAGCAGATACCCCATGCGATCGCTCTCGAGCCAGAGGGCGAGCTCGAGCTGATTGGCCGGCACGTCCTCTAAGTAGTTCGTGCGATCGAAGTCGGTCGAGCCGTTCACGAAGGGCGAGCCGGCCGCCTCGAGGTACTTGAAGTACTGGTCTTCGCCGACGTGGAGCGAGTTCTGGAACATCATGTGCTCGAAGAGGTGCGCGAAGCCGGTGCGGCCTGGCTCCTCGTTCGCGGGTCCGACGTGGTACCAGATGTTGACCGCGGCGAGCGGCAGGCGCGCGTCGCGGCGAAGGGTGACCTCGAGTCCGTTCTTCAGCGTGTAGGTCTCGAAGCTGAGGTCGACCTTGGGCGGGTTCTGCGATGCCGCGAAAGCGTCGGAGGTGAAAGAGGCGATTCCGGCCAGAAGAGTCGAGGCGA
>CAZZAH010000205.1:5331-7585 GCA_964652115.1 uncultured bacterium
GAGGCGAGGACGCGGGGAAAGGCACTTCGACGCGTCCCCCCTCGCGTGCCGGCTCGGCGATCCCGGCTTCTCTCGGATGCTGGAAGTCGGGTCGAGCCCGGGATGTCACCTCGAACAACAGCGTCGCGCATGCCTGAACCTCCTGTCGGACCGGCCCCGCTCCGCCGCGAGACCCGAGAACGCGCCCCGCACGGCGGAGGCGACTTCAAAACGATGAATGGGGAGCGCGCAAGACAGGCGCGAGCCTTGGCGGTCGACCCGATGAGCGGCGCGTTTACGCCCGGGTTCCGGAAATTGTTGCCGCCTTTTTTTGGAGCGCGAAGACCGGGCCAGGAGGTCGCGGCAAGGGGGGGGAAGATTCGGGGCTGGACCGGCCGGCCTAGCGCCGATAAAGATGAGGGCGAGCCAGGTCCACCAACTTGCGGCTCGCAAGGTCCACCACCGCCACATCGGTCCAGCCACAGGGCCCCACCGGAGGAGGACTTGCTATGCACCCTCGACGCCTCGCATCGACCATCCCGATTCTCGTCGGCGCGTTCCTTATTACCGGGCTCACCGCGTGCGGCCCGGACGATCGCGAGCCGAGCAAGCCGGACAGCCCTCGCGGAGGGGAGACCGCCGGCACCCAGCTCGGGCCGGTTCTCCTCGAGGACCTAAGCGCGCGGCAGGTCTTCCCGGTCGACAACTGGTGGAATCTCGACATCTCGAACGCGCCGGTCGACGAGAGCTCGGTCGACTACATCAACTGGATCGGGGCGACCCAGCGCTGTCACCCCGACTTCGGCCCGCCGCCCTACGGCATCCCTTATTGCACCGTGCCCGGAACGCAGCCGCTCCTGCCGGTGACCTGGGTGCTCTATGGAAGCCAGAGTGACAATGGCGCGCCGGGGCGGCCTCCCGGCTACCCCATCCCGACCGAGGCAAGGACGCTCGCGAACTGGATCGAGGGCGGAATCCCGGGCGGCGGCCCGAGCGGTGATCGTCACCTGATCGTGATCGATCGCGACCACTGGCTCCTGTTCGAGACCTGGGCCACCGAGTGGGACAACGGGTTGAGCCGATGGGAGGCGGGCTCGGGCGCGGTCTGGAACCTCGCGACCAACGACCGGCGGCCCGAAGGCTGGACTTCGGCCGACGCCGCAGGGCTGGCGATCTACCCCGGGTTGGTCAAGGTCGACGAGGCGCTCATCGGAACGCCGATCAAGCACGCCTACCGCGTGACCGTGCGCGACACGAACGGCTACGTCTGGCCCGCCTCGCACGAGGCGGGCGATCAGTCGGGCGCACTCCCGATGGGGGCGCGGCTCAGGCTCAAATCGTCGGTCAACATCAACGGCTACCCGGCGATGATCCAACGCATCTTCCAGGCGATGAAGACCTACGGGCTGATCGTGGCCGACAACGGCACCGACCTCTACATCACCGGAACGATGGATCCCCGCTGGGACAACGACATCCTGAATCCGGCCTTCCACGCGCTGCACGCCAGCGACTTCGAGGTGGTCCAGCTCGGCTGGAATCCGGTGAGCAGCAGCGTGCCGGACCGCTAGTCGGCCCCCTGGGTCGCCGCGTCTTAAGTTGCCGCCCGGTCGCGTCGATAGTTCCCGGAGAGCCCACGGGCATCCACTCCGAACGAAGGGTCGACGTTGGCCGACGCATCAGTCAAAGCCGCATTCGACGGACGAGGCGCAAGCACCCCGGAAGCGGAGGGCGACCCGCTCCTCCTCCTGCGTGGCATGCACGCGGCCGAATCGCACTTCATCGCGACGGGGCACGCGGAGTCGACCTTCGAGCTACTCGTCGAGGCGCTCCGCACCGCGACCCGAAGCGAGCACGCCTTCATCAGCCGCGCGCGCCGCGACGACGCGGGCCGGGACTACCTCGAGCCGATGGCGACGACGCTGCCGGAGTGGCTGGGGCCTTTCAAGCCGCGAGATGACGGCGAGAACCCGGCCGACAAACCGCTCGACTCCTTCCTCGCTCTCTCGATCCGCAGCGAGGGTGAGCTGGTCGGCGTGGCCGCGATCGCGAACGGGCCGTACAACCGTGCGACGACCGACTTCCTCGCTCCATTCCTCTCCACCTGCGCGGTCGTGATCGAACGCATCCGCGCGGATGAGGCGGGAGTCGAGGCGGACCAGAAGCTTCGCGCGAGTGACGCCCGCCTCCGCCTGGCGGGCCAAGCCGCGGGGATCGGCGCCTGGGAGTGGAATCTCCAAACCGATGCCGTGCACTTCGACGAGGGCTGCGCGCG
>CAZZAH010000206.1:0-7540 GCA_964652115.1 uncultured bacterium
CGCCGTTGATGAAGAGCGCGCCGCCGATGCGCGCGCCGCAGTCGGAGAAGACGCAGCCGGTCAAGGTTGGCGAGCTTCCTTGCAGGAAGGCCGCGCCACCGTCGCTGCCTCGTCCGTGGACTACCGAGATGCGTTCGAGCACGGAGTTCGGTCCTTCGCCTCGCCGGAAAACGAATCCGCGCGCGAGCTCCTCGCAGTCAAGCACGCAGGCGGCTGGATCGCCCGACGCTGAGCGCACGGTGACCGCCTTGCCGAGGTAATCGACCTCGCGGTTGCCGGCGCCGCGGTAGACGCCGTCCGCAAGCTCGATCACGGCACCGTTGCTCGATGCGTTGATCGCGGCTTGAATCGTGGGAAGGTCGCCGCCGCCATCGGGCGCGAGCGTGTAGTGCGGGCGCCCGCAGGGAGCGGGATCGCACGCGACGTCGTTCCAGATGAAGGTGCCGCCGGCGGCGGTGCAGCTCGCCTCGGTGAGAACCTCGCACGCGCCTCCCGCGAGGCAGCAAGCGCCGGTCGGGGTCGAGCAGGGGTTCGGCTCGCAGCTCGTGCGTGCACCTTCGAAGATTCCTCCTTCCGTTGCGCACGCCTCCTCGGACTCAAATCGACATGCGCCATCGGCGCCGCAGCATGCACCGAGCGCGCAGGGATCGATCTCGCACGCGACGCTGCTTCCGAGCCAATCGCCCGCGCAGCTCGCTCGTGTCGCTTGCACACAGGTGCCGTCGTTCATGCAGCACGCGCCGAGCTCTTCGGGGCAGGGCAGGTATCCGAGCGCGCGTCCGAAGCCGAGCTCGCCGTAGTCCGCGATCGGGTCGATCACGCTAGGGACCTCGTCGTCAGCGAAGCCGCCGCCCTGTGTCGGATGTTCCTGCGCTCGGAATCCGATGTCCGCGCCGGCATAGGTGTAGCCCGCGAACCAGTAGACATCGACCAAGTGCGCTTGCTGCGTCTCGGCCCAGGTCACTGCCGTTCCGGAGCCCGGCCCGGGCCAGTCCGGGTTCGGGATCTCGAGGCCACCGCACTTCCCCCAGTCCACGAGCAGGAGCGAAGCCGGGTCGTAGTCGACTCCGAAGGTGACCGCCTTGACTCGCGGCGTTGCGCTCGCGGGGAACGCGGCGGTGATCCACCACACGCGCGTTTCGGAGGGTGTCGACGGCAGGCGCGTGATGAGCGGGGCGCATCCGCTCGAGTAGTCGTTCACGCCGCAGAATACTGAGCCCGAACAGTAAGCGATGTCCGGCCGCGTGTGGACGAGGAGCGTGCCGCCGGCGTTCGGGCCGGCGAGGGCGGTGCGGGTCGAGGTGGAGAGCTCGGCAACCGCTGGGCCGAAGAGCAAGATCGCGAGTGTGAGGTAGGTGGAGCGCTTCATGGTTCTCCCTCGAGACGGATATCGTGCTTTGGACTCCTGCGCTCGATGGGGGAGGCGCCGATGCGTTGACATCGAGCTCGAGCGCGTCGTCGGTCGAACGGAGCCGCACGCGAGGGGCGGCGAGGCCGACGCGGATGAGGATGACACGTACGAAGGGAAATGGCCAAATGGGACGAACGGGAACACGGGAGCGACACGTTCGCCATCGCGGCGCCGGTTAGTTCGAACTGCCCGGGAGCGCGGAAGACTTCCCTCCGGCGGGTCCGGGAGTCTAGGGTCCGCGTTCAGCCTGCGGCGACCGACGCTGCCCATCAGTCATCCCGAAGGAGCCCCCGTGCACGAAATCAAAAAGCGCTACAGCAACGGCGAGATCACCGTCCTCTGGCAGCCCGCCCTCTGCACCCACTCCACCAACTGCTTCGCCGGACTCCCATTGGTCTTCGACCCGCGCGCCCGGCCGTGGGTCAAGATCGACGCCGCGGACACGGCGACAATCGTTGCGCAGGTCGCGAAATGCCCGTCGGGCGCGCTCTCGATCGAGCGCTCTGCGGCGCCGGCCGACGCCAGCGACAACATCGGCGCCGGCGATGAACGCGACGTCGTGCGCATCCAGGCATCACCGAACGGCCCGCTTCTCGTGAAGGGCCCGGTCGTCGTCATCGATCCGGCCGGCAACGAAACGCGCCACGAAGAGAAGGTCGCGCTCTGCCGCTGCGGGCACTCGTCGCGCAAGCCGTTCTGTGACGGCACCCACAAGAAGATCGAGTTTCAGGGATAGGCGGCCGGAGCCATCGACTACGACTGAGCCGCGATGAACGCTTCGACGCGACGCTTAAGCCCGGCCGGGTCAACCGCGGGGAATCGGTACAGCTCCGGCTCGATCGCCGCGAACAGAGCCCGGAGCTTCTCCGACTCGATCAATCCCTGCGCAAACATTGAGGCGACATCCGCCCGATCCTTCTCGTGATCACGCTCGAGCTTCGAGAGCGCCTGAGCGTAGAAATCATAGTGATAGAAGGCGACTCGCCCAACGTCGCGAATAAAAGGACTCCGATCAGCCCAGCCGGGCACTTCGGGCAGGAAGTCGGCCGGGCTCGCGAGCTCGACGTTGATCTGGAGCTGCTCCTTGAGGCGCGGAAGCTCGCGAAGAATCTCGTCGGCGTCCGGGATGATCCTCAGATCCAGATCCATGGTCGACTGGCGCCAACCGAGCAACACGGCGCAAGCGCCGCCGGTGAGGTAAACCCGCGTGGCCTTCCGCACGGAACCGCCCAGCGCGAGCATGAATCGCTCGATGCGATCGGCGCCCGCTAGCTCGCGCACTCGATCGCCCGCTCGAAGCTCACCAGCCTGCGGACGAGCGCGTTGTAGCGGCCGTGCGCGCCGTCCGAATCGCTCTGCGCGAGCAGCGTGTACAAGCGATGCTCCGCATCTCGTATGTAGGAAGACGGAACATCGACGCCCGCATCACGCAGACGCGAGGCGCCGATCGACACGAGCAGCGCGTTCTCCGTCTCCAGGCCAGCTTGCAAGTCGGCCAGCCCCGCTTCGATCAGATCCCCGCCGGGAAGCTCTCGAAAGTTCATAGCTCTAAGCCTAGCGCGTGGCGGTTGCCTACCCCGCCACCAGCTGCAGCTCCGTCCCCACCCGATCCGCCATGTGGAGCGCGGTCTGAAGATCCGGATGCCGCAGCATGACGAACCCATCGCCGATCAGCGACTGCGCCGCCGACCGCTTCGGCGCGCCGACCGGCGTGAGCTCGACCGCGCAGATCGCTTCGCCGAACTCGGCCATCAGGCGCGACAGCCCGTCGTAGCGCTCGATCTTCCCCTCGCCCACCGCGCGCTTGAAGACCGCGACCGAGTTGTACTTCCGCTCGATCGGCTGCGTGAAGGTGCCGAGCGTCGCCGCTTCGGCCCAGCCGCGGAAGAGGTCGAGGTCGCTCGCCCAGTTCATCACGTCGACGGTGCGCGCGCCCGGCGGACGGCCGCCGATCTCGCCGAAGACCGCCTCGCCGTTGTCCTTTCGGTACCACTCCATGTGGGTGAAGCCGGTCTTGAAGCCGAGCGCCTGCAGCACCGCGCGGCCCATGCGCACGCCGTCGGCGATGCGGTGGTCCTCGACGTTTCGAAGCGAGATCGTCTGCGGGCTGATCCAATCGTTCGAGCGCGAGACCAGCGCGCGCGGTCGGTAGAACGAGACGTTGTAGAAGAGGATCTTGCCGTTGGCGCAGATCGTGTCGAACGTGAAATCCTCGCCTTCGACGAACTCCTCGACGCTGACCTCGGGCACGTGGTGCATCGAGCGGAGAACCTTGTCCAGCTCCTCCGCGTTCGCGACCTTGTACGTGTCCATCGAGCCCGCGCCGGCGATCGGCTTGACGATGATCGGGAAGCCGATCCAGTGCGCCGCCTCGCGCACCTGATCGATGGTGGTTGCGCTGGCGTGGCGCGGCGTGCGGATGCCGGCCTTGTCGAGCACCTTCTTCATCTCTTCCTTGTCGCGGAAGGGGACCGTCTCGGCCACCGACATCCCGGGCAGCCCGAGCGATTCGCGGATGCGCGCCGCGGGCAGCATGAGCGATTCCCACAGGCACTCGACGCGATCGATGCGGACCTGCGAGGCGATGCGGTGCGCCTCTGCGACCATGCCGCCCTCGTCGCCGAAGTTGACACGGTAGTACGCGCTCAAGGCCGAGCGCGCCATCGGCGGCAGGTTGCCCTCCGGCTGATCGCCCAGGCCGATCACCCGCGCGCCCACCTGTGAAAGCCCGCGCGTGAAGAAGGGCTGCTCGACCGGAAAGCCGGGAGAGATCATCAGAACGTTCATCGTTCCTCCGCCTAGTTGGAAATGTCGAAGAGCGAATCTACCTTCGCGACGGTCAGCACGTCGCGGATCTTCTTGTTCGCCTCGGCGAGGGTGATCTTGCCCTTGGCGCCGCGCACCAGGACCGCGGCGCGGAGGAGCGCGCCGATCTCGGTCGAGTTGAGGTACTTGAGCCCGCCGAGATGGAAGGTGAGTCGCGCGCGGCCGCGAGCGATGGCGTCGCGCAGGAATTGCTCGAAGCTCGCGGTGCCGGGACCGTTGTCGAGCAGATGGCGTGTGACCGTGATGGCAAGCGCGTCCGCACCCACTTCACGGGCTTCGATCGGTCGTGAATCGATCGGCATGGTCCCCCTCAGATACCCGGCCGTCGGCGTTGTTCGCTAGCCCAGCTCCACCCGAATCGTGGTGATCAGCTTCTTCAAGCCCTCCTGCACCACCTTCGTCTCCGGGTGCCGCAGGATGATGTAGCCCTCTCCTTCATAGGTGCCGGCCGAGGGCTGACCCGGCTTCGGCAGCTTCGCCTCGACCACGATCGGGCCGAGCTCGCGTTGCGCCTCTTCCAGTCCATGGATCGCGACCACGCGGCCTTCACCTTGTCCGCGCAGATACGCGGCGCCCGCGGCGTAGCGTCGAGGCGGCGCGGGGAACTCGTCGTAGACCATGAGATGCGCCCAGCTCCGATAGAGATCGATGTCGTGCGCGTAGGAGATGAGCGTGGTGAACTGCGCGCCCGGCGGTCGCGCCGCGACCTCGGAGACCGCGACCGTGCCGTCCTTCCGCCGGAACCACTCCATGTGCGAGAGGCCGGTCTTCATGCCCAGTACCTCGAGCGATCGCGCCGCGATCTTTCGGATGTCGTCGTACTGCGGGCTATCGGCTTCGCGAGGCAGAAGCACCGCCCACTGGATCCACGGGTTCTCGATCACCTCGAGCGGTCCCGGATAATAGTGATTGATCGAGTACCACGCGGGCCGTCCGTGGATGAAGACGCTGTCGAAGGAGTGCTCCTGCCCGGTGATGAACTCCTCGAACAGGGTCGGCTTGCCGCTCGCGAGGGCGCCCATGCGAAAGACCTCGTGCATCTGCTCGGCGCCGTTCACCCGGAAGGTGTTTCGCGCGCCCGCTCCGGCCGGCGGCTTGACTACGACCGGATAGCCGACCTCGGTCACGAACTCCCACGCCTCTTCCGGCGTCGTCACCAAGCGATGTCGCGCACAAGGCAGGCCCGCCGCGGCGAGCACCGTCTTCATGCGCGACTTGTCACGGAAGTTCTTCGCCGCCTCGACGCCCATGCCGTCGATGCCGATGTGCTGGCGAACCTCGGCCAGCGGCACCTGCAGCTCCTCGAGCGTGCCGAGAAGACGGAGCACCGGACCGATGCGCGTCCCCAGATGCTGGACGCCATGGAGGATCTTGCCCGCGTCGAGCGCGTCATCCACCACGAAGTGCGCGGCGATGCGCGAGCGCAGCGCCGGCGGCAGCTTGCTCTCGGGATCCTGGCTGATCAGCCCGAGCTTGACCCCGGAGAGGTTCGCCGCCGCGTGGATGAAGCGGAGCGTGGTCTCGGCGAAGAACGGCGCGACGAAAACGACTGCCGGCATTTATGGCTGCTCCACCCACTCATAGCTCGCCATCTGCACGTGATCGAGCCCGTCCTTCTGCGCCGCGGCCATCGTGCCCTTCACCATCATCTTCTTGCCGGCGAAGCGCTGATTCCAAACCTCGGTGTCCTCACCGACGCCGTCGATGACGTAGATGTGGCCGTCGGCGGTCTGGAGCCCGACCGCGCACGACTCGGTCTTGTGGAAGTTGCAGTGGCCGCAGCCGGTCGTGCCGGTCAGCACGATCTCGCCCTCAGTTGCTTGGCCGGACTCGGTCGTGGCGACCGCGTGCTCGGTCGCCGCGGGAGTTGCCGGAGCCTGGGTCGCCGGCGTCTGGGCTGCCGGAGTTTGGGCTGCCGGAGTTTGGGCTGCCGGAGTTTGGGCCGCGGGCGCCTTCGTCTCGTGGGTGGCCGACTTGTCCGCCATCGCGGCGTCGTTCTTGGTCTGGGTGCCGCCGCAAGCGGCGAACATCGTCGCGCTCAGCAAGGCGAGCAACGCAAGGGAGCGGTTCATGGACTCCTCCAATTGAGCGCCGGATCGGCGCGACCATGTCGAGGTGGGCGCAGGCCCAATGCAGGCCCCGCGGTTCCGCCCGCGATCGCTCGGCGGTACGAGCGGGAAGCCGGGCCAGGGTATCGGTCCGTCGCCATCGGGGCAAGCCTCACCCGCGAGTATCGGCCCTTCGCGCTCGCGTCGTGAGCCGGCATCCCTCCGAGGGCGGCTTCGTGGCCTGTGTTAGACTCCGGCCGCGCGGTTCGAGAACGTCCATGACGCTCCCCCGGGCTTCCGCGCAACCCTCGACTCAAGGAGAGAGCGATGAACGTCATTTTCATCGAGCCGTTCTTCCCGAAGAACCAGCGGGAATTCGTCCGCGCCCTGCATGCGGTCGGCGCGCGGGTGATCGGCATCGGCGAGTACCCCTTCGACGCCTTCGACGACGACTTGAAGAAGTGGCTCTACCACTACGAGCAGGTCCCCTCGGTCGTGAACGAGGAGGCGGTCTCGCGCACCGTGAAGTGGATTCAGGAGCGCATCCCGGTGCAGCGGCTCGAGGCGACGGTTGAAGCGCACATCATGGCGGCGGCGCACATCCGCGAGGCCTGCGGCATCCCCGGTACCTCGGTCAGGACTGCCTTCCTCTGCCGCGATAAGCCGGCGATGAAGGAGGTGCTTCGTCAGGCCGGCATTCCGACCGCGGCATCCGTTGGCGCGAAGAGCGCGAGCGACGCTTGGCGCTTCGTCCAGGAGCATGGCTATCCCTTGATCGTTAAGCCGCGCGACGGCGCCGGCGCGGCCGGCACCTACAAGTGCACCAACGACGCCGAGCTCACCCGCGCCATCACCGAGAGCGGGCTGGAGCATGGCAAGTCCGTCGCCATTGAAGAGTTCATCGAAGGACACGAAGGCTTCTACGACACGATCACACTTCACGGCAGCGTCGTGCACGAGTTCGCCACGCACTACTATCCCAACGTGCTCGAGGCGATGCGCACGCGCTGGATCTCGCCGCAATTCCTCACGACCAACCGCATCGACAACGCCGAGGGCTACACCGAGGTGAAGGCGATGGGCCGAAAGGTCATCGAGGCGCTCGGCATCGACACCTCGGCCACGCACATGGAGTGGTTCTATGGGCCCAAGGGCCTGAAGTTCGCCGAGATCGGCTGCCGTCCCCCCGGCGTTCGCTGCTGGGACCTCTACGCCCAGGCGAACGAGATGGACATCTACGTCGAGTGGGCGATGG
>CAZZAH010000207.1:0-7470 GCA_964652115.1 uncultured bacterium
CGAGCTTGCCGTTGGCGGTCACCGGCAGCGACTCCAGGAGCACGATCGCCGACGGCTGCATCGAGCCCGGCAGGGTACGCGCCAGCTCCGCCTTGAGCGTGTCGACGCTAAGGATCGGATCACCGGCGAGAGGCTCGGCCAACCGCGGCGGCGCACCGGGCGAGAGCGCGCGACCCGAGCCACGCCGCGCGGCGTAGACGTAACGCAGCTCGGTCCGCGCGAGAAGTGGATCCTGTTCGACGTGGACCTCGAAGTCATGCCGCGTGAAGAGCTCGACGATGGGCCGTAGATTCTCCGCCAGATCGACCTCGACCACCGCTTGATCGATGCGCGCCCAATCGTCGTCCTCGATGCCGGAGAGGACCTCGAGCTCCGCTTTCTCGACGTTGACCTTGAGCAGGTGAATGCGCTCGATCCCTTCCTCGTGGAGGACATCGGAGAGGCGTCGGAGCGGCACGTCGATCTTCCGGCCGTGGAAGCGCTCGGAAAGGAATTCGTCGCCGGCCTGCGCCAGGCTGGCCGCGCCCTCTACCCCCGCGCGCGCCTGGTTCTCGAGGAAGGCGCGCACCACCTCACGCTCGGTAGCCTCCTCCGCATGCAGGCCCGAGAGGAGCGAGAAGCCGGGGAAGAACGTGAACTCCGCCCGTCGCGTCGTGTCCGCGAGCCCAAGCTCGAAGAGCCTCGCTCCGGTCGCGTAGCCCTCGAGGTTCGCGCGCGTGATCGGCGCCACGTGCGGGTTCGGTTCGAAGACGAAGAGGCGCGGCGCGCGACAGACCCGGCTCGCGAAGAGGGAGAAGAGGCCGATGTTGCCGCCGACGTCGAAGATCGTGTCGCCGTCCTCGAGCGTGATGCCGTGGCGAAGGTAGGCGCCGAGCTCAAAGATCTCGCGGTGGATGTAGTCGGTTTCGTTGCGGTTGAGCTCGATCGGGGCCAGGCCGCTCGGGAGCAGACGTCGCTTGCGTCCATTCCAGGTGGGCGAAGCCTGCATGCGCGGCGCGACGTAGGCGACGAGGCTCTTCACGCCTTCGTGCTCGCGCGCGATCACCGCGGCGGCGGCAACGTCGGCATGACGCAGGAGCGCTGCCTCGATCTCGCCGAGCTCGACCCGGAAGCCGCGCACCTTGACCTGCGCGTCGATCCTTCCGAGGAACTCGATGCGGCCATCCGACAGCCAACGCGCGCGATCGCCGGTGCGGTAGAGCCGCGCGCCCGCGACCTTCGTGAAGGGATCGGGCACGAAGCGCTCCGCCGTCCGATCGGGCGCGCCGAGATTGCCGCGCGCCACGCCCTCTCCGCCCAGCCAGAGCTCGCCCGGCACGAGCGCGGGCACGAGCCCTCCTCCCGCGTCGACGATGTAAGCGAGACGTCCCGCGAGCGGGCGCCCGAGCGGCATGGTCGTTCGGAGCTCATCGCGCGCATTTGGCTCGCCGGCGATCGCGCCGACCGTCGCCTCGGTCGGCCCATAGTGATTGGCGATGCGGCAGCCGGGCGCGAGGCGACGATACTCCGCCAGTCGCGCGCCACGCGTCGCCTCGCCGCCCAAGATCAGGAGACGCCGCGGGAGAATTGCGTTGGATCCCGCGAGCAACGCGTCGAGATGCGAAGGCACGATCTTCATGCAGTCGATCGGATGGCCCTCGAACGATGCGGCGAGCGCACGCGCGTCGAGCGCGAGCTCGGGCGGCACCGGGTAGAGGCATCCGCCCGTCGCGAGCGCGGGGAAGATCGCACTGTGTCCTAGGTCGGCCGCGAGGGTCGAGACGAGCGCGAAGCTCCAACCCGGCTCGATGCACAAGCGCTCGATCACCGCGTCGACGTAGCTCGCGAGCGCGCGATGCGGCACGCCGACCCCCTTCGGCTGCCCGGTCGAGCCCGAGGTGTAGATGACGTAGGCCAGGCTCTCCGGATCGATCGCGATGCGCGGCGCCTCGCTCGATTGTCCCTCGATCGCGGCGTGATCGCGATCGAGGTCGACCACGCGCGCGTCGAGCTCGAGCCCCGCGGTCACGCGCTCCGCGCCCGCCGCATCGGTGACGAGCAACGTCGCCCCAGCATCGCGAAGCAGAAGCGCGAGGCGATCGTTCGGGTCGGCGAGATCGAGCGGGAGATACGCCGCGCCCGAGCGCATCACGGCGAAGAGGGCGACGATCGCGCGCGGAGAACGATCGAGGAGGAGCGCCACGCGAGCCTCCGGTCCCGCGCCCAGCTCGATGAGGTGCCGCGCGAGTCGATTCACCTCCGTGGCGAGCTCGCGGTAGGAGAGGCTTCGCGGAGCGTCATCGACGCCGAAGAGCGCCGGCGCGTGCGGAGTCCGGTGGGCCTGCGCTTCGATGCGGTCGGGCAGAAGCATCGGCGCCTCCGCGCGCCTCGCGCCGCTCCAACGGAGGACCTCCTCGCGCGCCTCGGCGCCCAGTGCCGCCGCTTCCTCGAGCGGCCGATCGGGCGCCTCGACCCCCGCAGCGAGGAGCCGGCGGAAGCTCGCCCCAAGTCGACCGACCGTCTCCGGTTCGAAGAGCTCGGTGCTGTATTCGAAAGCGCCCGTTAGGCCTTCCGCCCCCTCCTCGAGAATCAACATGAGGTCGTACTTGGCCGTCCCCGCCTCGAGCTCGAAGGGCGAGACGACGAGGCCGGGGAGTTCGGTCGTGCCCTTGGGCGTCGTCTGAAGGACGAAGGCGGTCTGGTAGATCGGCGCTCGGTTGCGTGCGCGCTCCGGCTGAAGCTCCTCGACCACGCGCTCGAACGGGACATCCTGATGCGCGTAGGCATCGAGCGAAGCATTTCGCACGCGCGCGAGCAGCCGGCGGAAGGAGAGGCCCTCGCCGCGGCACGAGATTCGGATCGGGAGCGTGTTGACGAAGAAGCCGATCAAGGGCTCCGCCTCGCGCATCGAGCGGTTGGCGATCGGCGTCCCGATCACGACCTCGTCCTGACCCGAGTGAAGCGAGAGGCTCCACGCATAGGCCGCGAGGAGCGCCATCTGAAGCGTCGCTCCCTCGGCACGCGCGAGCCGCGCGAGCTGGAGGAAAGGCTCAGGCGCGATCGAGAGCTCGAGCGTCGCGCCCGCCCACGTCGCCTCGATCGGTCGCGCGCGATCGGTCGGCAGCTCGAGCGCGGGGGGCGCGCCGTCGAGGACCTGGCGCCAGTAGCCAAGCTGGCGCTCGAGCTCGCCGGCGGAGAGCCACCGACGTTGCCACGCCGCCCAATCGGCGTACTGCACGCGGAGCTCGGGCAGTGCGGCCCGCGTTCCCTCCATCGCGGCGGCGTAGTGCGCGGCGAGCTCCTGCCGAAGAACGTGGAGGGACCAGCCGTCCGCCGCGATGTGATGCAGCACAAGCACCAGGAGATGCTCGCGTGGGTCGAGCCGCAAGAGCCTCGCGCGCAGCATGGGCCCGCGCGCGAGATCGAAGGGACGGGTCGCCTCCTCGCGCAGCAGGCGCTCGAGCTCGACTCCGCTCGCCACCTCTTCGATCGTGAGCTCGATCGCCGCGGGTTCGTCGATCCACTGCTCTGGCCCGTACGGCCCGTCGATGAAGCGCGTGCGGAGCGTCTCGTGCCGGCGGACGATCGCGGACAAGGCCTGCTCGAGCGCGGGGACATGCAGATCGCCTTCCAGTCGGAGCGCGGTCGGCAGGTTGTACGCGGCCGAGCTCGGATCGAGTCGATGCAGGAACCAAAGCCGCGTCTGCGCGAAGGAAAGCGATCGCCGCGCCGCCTCGCTCGCGCGATCGATGGGAGGCGGCGTCGTGGTCGTGCCGCGTGCCTCGAGCGCGGCCGCCGCGATTCCGGCCGCGGTCGGCGCCTCGAAGAGCGCGCGCAGCGGCACTTCCGCTTGAAACGCGCGACGAACCCGCGAGATCACCTGCGTCGCCAGGAGCGAGTGTCCGCCGAGATCGAAGAAGTTGTCCTCCGCGCCGACCGCATCCAGGCCGAGGACATCGGCGAGAATGCCGCAGACGATCTCCTCTTCCGGGGTGCGCGGCGTTTCGCGGCCGACCCGCGCGCTCCAGTCGGGCTCGGGCAGCGCGGCGCGATCGACCTTTCCGTTTGGGCTCACCGGCAAGGTGGGCAGCGCGACGATCGCGGCCGGCACCATGTACTCGGGCAGACTCTCCGCGAGGTAAGCCCGCAGCGCCGCGACCCGGGCCGCCTCCTCCGCGTGGGTCGCATCGCGCAGCACGACGTAGGCGGCGAGGCGACGGCCTCCATCGCTCTCGTGCGCGCGAACCGCGGCGGACCGCACGTCCGGATGACGCGCGAGCGTCGACTCGATCTCTCCCGGCTCGACGCGATGGCCGCGGATCTTGACCTGATGGTCGCTTCGCCCCAGGAACTCGAGCTGTCCATCGCTCGCGTAGCGCGCGATGTCGCCGGTGCGGTAGAGCCGCGCGCCCGCGCTTCCGGAGAAGGGATCGGGGATGAAGCGCTCGGCCGTCAGGTCGGGTCGATCGTGATAGCCGCGCGCGAGCCCGGCGCCGCCGACGTAGAGCTCGCCCGGCGTGCCGATCGGAACCAAGCGCAGGCCCGCGTCGAGCAGATAGACCGGCGCGTTCGGAATCGCGCGTCCGATCGAGGGCAGCTCGGGCCAGGCGCGCGCGTCGACCGGCAGCGCATGCACGGTCACGAGGTGCGTTTCGCTCGGGCCGTAGTGATTGACCAGCCGGCAGCCGCCCAGGCGCGTGAAGAAGGCGCGGATCGCGGGCGTGATCTTGAGCTGTTCGCCCGCGGTGTCGATCTCACGCAGGCACTCGGGATAGAGGCCGCTCTGGGCCGCGGCCTCCGCCAGTTGGTTGAGCGCCACGAAGGGGAGGAAGAGCCGCGCGATCGACTCGCGCTCAATGATGCGAAGCAGCAGCGTCGCGTCACGCCGCTCCTCCTCGGTCACGAGCACCACCTCGCCTCCGGCGGTGAGCGAGGAGAAGATCTCCTGGAACGACACGTCGAAGGAGAGCGACGCGAACTGCAGGGTGCGCATCGCTTCGCGTGAGTCGCGTCGCTGGAACGAGAGCAGGTTCGCGATCGCGCGATGGCTCATCGCCACCCCCTTGGGCCGGCCGGTCGAGCCCGAGGTGTAGACAGAGTAGACGAGCGACTCGGGCGGAAGCGCCCGATCGAGATTCGACCCCGACTCGCGCGAGATCGCCTCCGCCTCGCGCTCGATCCACGCACGATCGAGGACGAAGGGCGTGCCGAGGTCTTCGAGGATGAGCGCGACCCGCTCCGCCGGATACTCCGGATCGACCGGCACGTAGGCCGCGCCCGCCTTCATCACGCCAAGCAAGGCGACGAGCATCTCGAAGGAACGATCGAGGCGAAGCGCGACCAGGCTCCCCATTCCGATGCCCTGCGCGCGCAGATGCTGCGCGAGCTGATTCGCGCGCTCGTTCAATCGACCATAGGTCAGGGACGCGTCCTGAAAGCGCGCGGCGACGCGCTCGGGTTCGCGGCTCGCCCACGACTCGAAGAGCTGATGAGTCAGGAGCGGATCGCCGTATTCGATCGTGGCCGCGTTCCACTCGCGAAGAAGCGCGTGCATCTGCGCGGGCGCCGCGGGCGGAAGCGAATCGAGTGGACGATCAGGCTCGCGCGCGGCTAGGTCGAGCAGCGCGGCCAGGTTCTCGATCACACGCTCGATCGTCACTCGATCGAAGAGCTCCGCGCTGTAGTTGAGCAGCCCTTCGAGCCCACCCAATTGCGGACTATCGGTCGTGGTCGGGCCGCCCAGTGCACGCTCCATCGACTCGCTCTCGGCCAAGAAGAGCTCGAGGTCGAAGCGCGTCACGCCGGTCTCCGGCTCATCGTAGGCGAGGGAAAGCCCGGGGAGCGCGAGCTCTGTCACCGGCACGTTCTGAAGCGCGAAGAGAACCTGGAAGAGAGGCGCGTGACCGAACCTTCGCTCCGGTCTGAGCTCCTCGACCACGCGTTCGAAGGGGACGTCCTGATGCGCTTGCGCACCGAGCGCGCTCTCGCGCACGCGACGAAGAAGCTGGCGGAACGATGCGCCGCTCACCTCGACCGGAATCGCGAGCGTGTTGACGAAGAAGCCGATCAGGGGCTCCGCCTCGAGCGTCCTTCGATTGGCGACCGGCGTGCCGATCGCGAAGCGCTCCTGCCCCGACCAACGCGCGAGGGTGGCGGCGAAGCCGGCGAGGAGCGCCATGTGGAGCGTCGCCCCTTCCGCCTGCGCGAGCGCCTCGAGGTTTCGACGCAGGCTCGCCGAGAGGCGGACCTCGATCGACGCGCCGGCATAGCTCGGACGCGAGGGCCGCGGTCGATCGACGGGAAGTACGAGGTGGGGGAGATCGGCCAGCTGCTCGCGCCAGTAATCGAGCTGCCGCGTCATCTCGCCCTCTTCGAGCCACGCACGCTGCCATGCGGCCCAATCGGCGTACTGGAGGACGAGCTTCGTCAGGCCCGCGCGATCCATCAACGCGTCGGCGCGAGGATCCGCGAGCGCCGCGCCGTAGAGCGCGCCGAGCTCGCGCACCAAGACGACGAGCGACCAGCCGTCGGCCACGATGTGATGCACCGTGACGAGCAGCACGAAGCTCTCCGCCTCGAGCTTGAGCAGCAGGGCGCGGAAGAGCGGCCCGCGCGCGAGATCGAAGGGTCGCGTCGCCTCCTCGCGAGAGATGCGCGTGCGCTCAGCCTCGCGCTCCTTCGCCCGGAGCGTGCTCAGATCGACGAAGCGAAGCTCGGCCGGCGCCGGCGGATCGATGCGCTGCTCGGGGCCGTCGTCCCCTTCGACGAAGCGGGTGCGAAGCGCCTCATGACGCGCGATGAGCCCGTGCAGCGCGCGCTCGATCGCGGCGCGATCGAGGCGACCGGTCAGGACCAACGCCGTCGGCAGGTTGTAGGCCGGGCTCTCGGGCTCGAGACGATCCAAGAACCAGAGCCGCGCCTGCGCGAAGGAGAGCTTCCTTCGCTCGTCCTCCGTCGCGCGCGAGACCGGCGGAGGCGCGCCCGTCGGCGTGGCCAAGCTCGCGGCGATCGCACGCACGCTCGCGCCCTCGAAGAGCGCGCGCAGCGGCAGCTCGACCCCGAGGTTCGCGCGAAGGAACGAGATCACGCGCACCGCCAAGAGCGAGTGGCCTCCGAGTGCGAAGAAGTCATCCTCCGCGCCGACGCGCGAAAGCCCGAGCACGGCGGCGAAGGCCTCGGCGACCGCGATCTCGGCCGGCGTCCTAGGGGCCGTGTACTCCGAGCGGAAGCTCCACTCGGGCTCGGGCAAGCGGCGGCGATCGACCTTGCCGTTCGGCGTGAGCGGCAGCTCGGGTAGGAGCACGATCGCCGACGGCAACCACGACTCAGGGAGTCGCGCGCGGCAGGCATCGCGCAGCGTGGACGGATCGAGCTCCGCTCCGTCGCGCGGAACGACGTAGGCCGCGAGGCGAGGACCCTCTTCCGAAGGACGAACCACCACCACCGCCGCCGCGATCTCCGCGTTCGCGAGGAGCGCGGCCTCGATCTCCG
>CAZZAH010000208.1:0-1426 GCA_964652115.1 uncultured bacterium
GCGCTCGGGGCGTTGGTTCGACAGAAGGACGCTCTCGCGCGCCATCAATCGCTGGCGTTCGCGCTGGAGCGAAGCGAGTTGGAGCGCCAGGCGCTCGACGCGCGCATGCGCCTGCTCCAGGCGCAGGTCGCCCCGCACTTTCTGTTTAACACGCTCGCGAATGTACAAGCGTTGCTCGAGACTGGCTCGCCGCAGGCTCCGAGCGTTCTGCGTAACTTGATTGCCTATCTGCGCGCGGCGGTGCCGAAGCTCGACGACTCGGCCGCGACCTTGGGCGATGAGGTCGAGCTCGTGCGGGCGTATCTCGAGCTGATGCATCTGCGCATGCCGGACCGGCTGGAGTTCGAGCTCGACGTGGAGCCGGCGGCGCTCTCGTTGCATTGTCCGCCGGTGACACTGCTGACCCTGGTCGAGAACGCGGTGCGCCACGGGATCGATCCGAGCGAAGAGGGAGGGCGCATCGAGGTCCAAGTTCGCCGCCACGGCGATCGTTGCTTGGTCCGGGTGAGCGACTCAGGCGCCGGCTTGCGCGACACCGCACCCGGGCTCGGTACCGGCATCGCGGCGCTGCGCGAACGCCTCGCCCTGGTCTTCGACGATGACGCCACGGTGCGGTTGACCGCTCGAAGACCGCACGGCATCTGCGCCGAGCTGGAATTCCCCGCCCGAGGGGAGAAGGAAGCATGAAGACCCGCCCCACCGCGATGATCGCCGATGACGAGCCCCTCCTCCGCGAGGCCTTGGCGCGGATGCTTGCCGCCGCCTGGCCGGAGCTGGAGGTGGTCGCTCAGGCGCGCAACGGGCGCGAGGCGATCCGGTTCTTCGATGAGCGGCGCCCCGACGTCTGCTTCCTCGACGTGCAGATGCCGGGGAAGAACGGGGTCGAGGTCGCGCAGCACATCGGACGTCGCGCCCACATCGTCTTCGTGACCGCGCACGATCACTATGCGGTCCAGGCCTTCGCCGAAGGGGCGCTCGATTACCTGCTGAAGCCGGTCGATGCGGATCGACTCGCGGACACCCTCGCTCGTCTGCGGGAGCGATTGGCGGCGGCTGAATCCGCGCCGCCGATCGCAGCACTTCTCGAGGAGCTCGCGGCGCGAATGAAAAAGGGCGGCGAGCCGACGCCGCTCCGCTGGATCCACGCGCAGGCCGGTCGCGTGCTTCGATTGATCTCGGTCGATCGCGTGGACTACCTGCGATCCGACACCAAGCACACGATGGTCGCGTGGCGCGATGAAGCGGGACGGCCGGCGGAGGCACTGGTGCGGACGTCGCTCAAGTCGCTGCTCGAGCAGCTCGACCCCGAGCAGTTCGCGCAGGTGCATCGCTCGGTCGTGGTCAACCTCCACTCCATTCGTCTGATCAAGCGCGACGACGAGGAGACGGCGGAGATTCACTTGATCGGTCGGACGGAGGTCTTGCC
>CAZZAH010000208.1:1526-7469 GCA_964652115.1 uncultured bacterium
GCCCTCGATCCGTGACTTCATCGCAATCCGGTGGTCGACGTTTCAAACCCTTGCCAATCTTCACCCATGAAGACCAACCCCGTAGCGCGCTCCGATCCCTTCGGAGCCAGGCATGCCGGCTCCTCGCCGGCAAAAGGAGGATCCACGATGACCGAGGTCTCCCTCTTCCGCCTCTATATCCTCAGAGCCACGTACCTGCTGATCGTGGTCGGGCTCGGAGTGGACGTGTGGCCGGAGCTCTTCCACCACCCGTCGACGTGGACGCTGATGCGCGGGGTGGCTTGTTGCTTTCTATCCACCATCGCGCTCCTGTCGCTCCTGGGACTGCGCTACCCGGTTCGGATGCTCCCGCTCCTGGTGTTCGAGCTGGTTTGGAAGGTGACGTGGTTGGTTGCGTTCGGACTTCCGGCGGTGCGCACCGGTGCGCTTGACGCGGCGACGCAGGAGACGATCAAGGCGTGTCTCCTCGGGGTGGTGATCTTCCCGCTGGCGATCCCATGGCCCTACATGTACGCGCAGTACTTCAAGCACCCGGCGGATCGATGGGGGCGGGTGCCTCGTTCCGCGATCATCGGGGCCGCAAACCTCCGCTCCGAGGGGTAAGCTCCGGCCGGCTTCGAATTCGCGTGAGCCGGTGAGGAGAGTGGTCGAATGTGTGAGCCGCGATCGCGCGGAAAAATACGGACGCCGAGGCGCTGGTAGTGGAGGTCGACGCGAGTCGTTCGAGAACGGTCGACCTCCTTTCCAAGATCGCCATCGTCGTGGCGGTGATCGGCGCGCTCGCCGTTGCCGCGGTGATGCTGCGCGAACCCCACCGAGCGATCACCGATGATTCGGTCGAGTACTTAGGCCTCGCGCGCAATCTCGTCCGCGAGCATCGATATTCCTCCCACTATCATCCGGGTCAACCGGAGCTCTATCGAACGCCGATCTACCCGCTGTTCCTTGCTTCGTTGGGCGCGTGGAAGAGCCTCGCCGGTCTAAGGCTCGCGATGATCGTCCAACTGGCGCTGGGATTCTGCGCGGCCTGGAGCATCGGGCACGCCGCGCGTTCCTTCGGCTCGAAGCGGCCATGGATGATCGGCGCGCTCTACCTCACGAGCCCGGTCGTGCTGGTGAACACGCTCAGCATCGGAACCGAGGGCCTCTTCGTTCCTCTCGCCGCGGCGGGCGCGTGGCTACTCGTTCGCGGCTTGCGGCGCGCTTCACCTGCGTCGATGTTGGGCTCTGGGATCGCGATCGGTTTGGCGACGCTCGCGCGGCCGATCGGGATCGTGCTCTGTGTCGGCGGTCTACTCGCGGCGACCGCGTGCGTTCGACGTCCGCGCGCGCGCGGACTCGCGGTGGCTTGGGTGCTCGGGGCGTGGACGCTGCTCGGCGCGTGGTCCATCCGCAACGGGGTCGAAGCGCAATTCTGGGGGCCGTCTCGAACGCTCGTCTCCTTCCCGAGCTCGATCTTCGGAAGCGATTACCTGGAGCACGGCATCGAGCCTATGAAGACGAGCGCCTACGACGAGGAGGGCTTCGGCGCGGGCATGAAGGACATGGCGAGCGCGGTCGTGCGCCATCCCTGGCGCGCCGTGCGCGAGGTGGTCATCGGCTCCGGGCGGACTCTCCTCGGTCCCGGCGAGTGGGCGCTTCGTCGGGCCTTGCTTGGCGACCCGGGCTTCCGCGAGCCGAGCGGCAAGGCATCGATCTACGACCTCGAGTCGGCGGCGGGCGAGCTCCGGCTCGTGCCGCGAGAGGTTCAGATCGAATCCCGCGCTCGCAGTGCCGCGTGCTGGGCGATCCTCGGCTGGAGTGTGCTCTCGATGCTCGCGGTCTATGCGCTCGCGCTTGGCGGATTCCTGTCGTGGGTTCGACGACCGCATCTTCTGGGCGCGATCTGGATTCTCTCGGCCATCGGGCTCACGCTCGCGAGCGCCGGCTATCTCGGCAACAGTCGATTCCGCTTACCGGTGCTTCCGTTCATTCTGTTGATCGCGGCGTGTCGCGGTGTCGATTCCGCTCAGTTGTACAAGCGCTTGACCCGACCCCACGACCTTCGCTGAGCGGGGACCGGGTGCGGGCAGTCGCGCACCTGTGCGCCGATCCCAAGCGCAGAGGTCTGTCCGAACGCGACCTCGACGCTTTGCCATCCGCTTGGATAGCCGAGCCCGGGCGCGATCTTCGTCATCGGGCATCCGCTCGGGCCATCCTTGTCCTGCGCCACGAACCATCCGGCGGCGGACCCTGGCCACGCTCCCCAGAAGCCGATCCACCAAGTGCCGCTCATGCACTGCGGCTCCTCGAGCTCGATCACATGCCGGCTCACGGAGGGCCAGAAGGCGATTCCGCCCGTTCCCACGTTCGGCAGGAGGTACGCGATGTCACCCGGCGCGCCGCCCGAGTCTTCCCAGAGGTAGACATCCATCCCGTTGACGATCGGGACCACCGCCGTGAAGTCGAAGACCGCGGCGCAGACTTCGGACTCGCCGTGGAAGCACTCGGCAAAGGCGCCGTAGTCGGGCGCCTGCTGTGCCTCGTCGAACCACGCGACTGCCCACTCGTACGAACCGTCGCCGTTCATCACCGTCTGTCCGCAGTCCGCGCTCGCGAGCTCCGCGAAGGCGAGGAGAAGTCCGGACAGGATGATGACGAGCCGCATGGGACGCATCAGTGCACCAGGATCACCTTCGTCGTAGCGGCGCCGAGCTCCTGCGCGTCGAGGCGAAGGAAGTAGATCCCCGGGGCTGCCATCGATCGGCCGTCGAGTCGTCCATCCCACACGCGCGTGTGGTCGCCCGCGGAGAGCGGGCCGTTGAGGAGCTGGCGCACCATGCGCCCGCCCGCGTCGTAGAGCGCGAGCTGCACGCGAGCGGCGGGATCGGCGAGCGAGAAGCTGATCTGCGCGGTGCCGGTGGTCGGGTTCGGAATCGGCGGCGCGAGCATCAAGCGCGGCCGCACTTCGCTCGGCTGGCCCGCAACGTCGACCGTCGGCCCGTAGGTCACGTAGACCGGCGCGGTCCAGATCTGCTGGTTGTCGGCCTCGCGAATGCGCAGGTAGTAGTGGACGGTCGTGCCTTCGGCGAAGCTGCGTCGCTCGCGCCACTGAAAGTCCGCGCTGCCGGCGCTCGACGCGATGAGGGTGGCGCTCGACTGACCGGAAATGCCGGCGTAGAGCTCGACCGTGGCGACCGACTCGCCGACGTCGGGGTCTGTGAGGTGCATCGCGATGCGGACGCCGTTCGGCGTGGTGAACGCTTCGCCCATCGCGTGACCGTCGGCCGAAACGTCGACGCGCGCGTTGTGGTCCTGGGTCGCGTAGTTCCGGCCCTGGCTGAGCGCGGTCAGGATCTCAGCCTTCGACTTCGAGTGCGCGAAGACGGCGGTGCGGCTCTGCGAGGACATGCCCCAGGTCGGATTGTGGTTGTCCTGATCGCCGGTCGGCGAGACGCGGAAACCCTTCCGGAGCGCGGTCTGGTAGACGTCGTCGTAACCGGTGTTGCCGATGTCCGACTCGTCGGTCTTGGTGGAGAACGCCGGGCCGTTCACCAGACAGATCAGGTGAACGACCTGCAAGGCCTCGGGCGTGACCTGGAAGTTCGAGAAGTCGCTCGCCGCTGGATGGCACCAGAGCATGAGCGGCGGATAGTTGGCGGGCGGATGCGCGAGCACCGCGGAGTAGAGGCTGGCGTAGTCGCCTTCCGCGACGAAGACGTCGTAGTTGCCTGACTCCCAGCCGAAGAGGGTCGGCGCTTCGAAGATGTTGGTGTGGCCGTTGGTCGAGAGGCCCCACTCCTGGCCGTAGATGGCGACGAAGTCACCGTCGTCGTTCGCGCTCGCCGCCTGCGAAAGACCGAGGGCGTAGTTCGGAAGCGACATGCCGGCGCTTCCGTGGTTGTGGTCGGTCACCGCGAGGTAGTCGAGCCCGTTGGCGCGCGCAAAGGCATAGGCATCCGCGGGCGTCTGCACCCCGTCGGAGTAGCTCGTGTGCGAGTGAAGATTGCCGTAGTAGACCGAATAGCCGAGGTCCGTGCTCAGGAGTGAGCCCGCGAGCGACGGAGAGCTCGGCACGTTCGAGATCGCGCCCGTGTTCGATGCATCGTCGATTGCCTTGAGCGCGAAGTGGCGCGTGACGCCGGGCTCGAGGCCGAAGACGTAGAGCGTCTCGGGCGTGGCCGAGGCGTGAGGCACCGGCTCGTTGACCCAGAAGTTGATGTCGGTGGCGGCGGCGAAGGACGCCTCATCGATCGGGCTCAAGCTGGTCTTGATCACGTAGGCGGAGGCGGTGCCGATCGCGCCGTCATCGCCGGGGGCGGTCCAGGTCAGCCGAAGCTCGCCGGGGAAGTCGCCCGGCACCGCCGCGAGGTCGGTCACCGCGGAAGGCGCGATGAAATCTCCCGCGCCGCCGTTGGTCGCGCAGAAGGTCTTGCTCCGCCAATCGAAGTTCTCCGAGCCGTTCGGAATCGCGGCCCAAGATTGATCGACGTGCGTCGACGCGTTGGGATAGGTCACGGCGTCGGCGATGACCGGGGTCGCGGTGCGGTCCTGGATCAAGTAGACGTCGTCGCCGGTGTTGTTGAGGAAGGCGGCGGTGGTCGTCCCCTTCACCAGGCGGAATTCACCAGGCTGGAGGATTGGGTTGACCGAGCAACCGGTGGCGTCGAAGTCCTCCGGCAGGCGGCAGCGCACCGCCGCTTGATCGATGGTGGCCGCGTCGTCGATCGCCCAGCCGGTGACGTTGATCGCGGTCGGACCCGCGTTCACGATCTCGATTCGTTCGGTGCCGACGTCGTCGCCGGCGGGATTGGGCAGAATCTCGTTCAGCACGATCTGCGCGTGGGAAGGCGAAGGATGAACGACGAGCGGCAGACAGAATGCGATCAGGCCGAGGCCGAATCGCGCCGCGCGGAACGGCAGACGCGTGCCCATTGGGATCTCCTGGTGTGGTGGCGTAGTCGATCGAGCTTCCGGGGGTTGATTCTAGCAGAGGGACCGGGAAGTCCGCCTTCCCTACTCCGCGGCGGCCGCGGCCGTCGGACGATGCGTCTCCCACCACTCGCGGCTGCGCTCCTCGGTCCAGCGGTCAGCGCCCTCGACCGCGGCGAGGCGCCGCACGAGCTCCTTCGCGGTTTGCGGGCGATCCTCCGGTCGTTTCTCGAGGCAGGCGAGGATGATCGCCTCGAGCGAGGGCGGGATCGAGAGCTCCGTTCGGCGAGAGGGAGGCTCGGGCGTCTCGTGCAGATGCTTGAGCAGAAGGCCGGTCGGCGAAGGAGAGTCGAACACGAGCTGGCCGGTGACGAGCCAATAGGCGACGCAACCGAGCGCGTAGAGATCGGCGCGTGAATCGATCCGCGCGTCTCCCATCGCCTGCTCCGGCGCCATGAACGCGGGCGTCCCTTGGATGATGTGCTCTCCGGTCAGTCGGCCCCTGTCCTCCTCGCGCAGCCACTTCACGATGCCGAAGTCGAGCACCTTGACGAAGTCGTGGTCCTGGCCGTAGCGGCAGAGAAAGATGTTCGCCGGCTTGATGTCGCGATGGACCATGCCGAGCGACTCCGCCTCGGTGAGCGAGTGACACACCTGGCGAAGCAGAAAGACCGCTCGTTCCGGCGGGATCGGACCGAAGCGGCGGACCAGCGCGTCGGCGTTCACTCCCTCGAGCAGCTCCATCGCGTAGTAGATCTCGCCCTCATTCGATACGCCGAAGTCGAAGAGCTCGACGGTGTGCGGGGAGCGAAGACCCGCGATGGCCTGCGCCTCGCGCTCGAATCGACGGCGCACCTCCTCGGTCAAGGGGATGCGGCCCTCGGCGGGGGAGCTCCGCCGGATGAGCTTGATCGCGGCGGGTCGCGCGAGGAGGCGATGCTTCGCGCGCCACACTTCGCCCATGCCGCCCGCTCCGATCATCTCTTCGAGTTGATAGCTGCCGAGCGCGCGGACGCGTGCGACCTCGCGGCC
>CAZZAH010000209.1:0-5106 GCA_964652115.1 uncultured bacterium
AGCGCGCGTATCCCTTGGCGCGAAGGAGGAGCCATGCTTGGGCGGCGTGAATTCCACCTTCCGAGTAGAGGATGATCGTTTCGTTCCTGAGCAGCGGTGCGGCGGAGAGCTCGGCCAAGGGGACGTTCTCCGCGTTTGGGATGTGATAGGCCGCGTACTCGGCAGGGAGCCGCAGGTCGATCAAGCGAAAGTCGCTGCGTCCCGCGATGATTCGGTCCGCGAGATCCCGCGGCGTGACGTGATCCTCGGTCTTCTGTACCAGGCGCTCGAGCTCGGCAACCTCGACCGTCACGCGCGAGCCCGAGTCCGGTCGTGCGAAGGCCGCGGCCACGCCGAGGAGGAGCGCCCCGGCGGCCAGGCCTTGACGAAGCGACAGCATGGTCACGCCCTCCCTCGCGCCGCGCGGCGCTCGAGCAATTCGGCGCCGGTAAAGCCACCGATCGCCATCAGGACGACGAGCAACACCACGAGGCCGGCCGGGAGGTGGAGCGCTTCCGGCAAGGAGCGCACCCCGAGGTCGCCCGCGTGGTAGAGGCCGGAGAAGACCGGGAAGGCCAACGCGAAGAGGACGGTGCCGCCGACGATCCCGAGCAGATAGAAGAGCGCGTCGATGCGTCCGGTCGCGGCCGACGCGACCGAGGTCCCGGGGCAGTAACCGCCGACCACGAAGCCGACGCCGAGCAGCAGCCCCCCGACGACCTGCGGTACCCACACGGTCGGTGTGCGATAGACGAGCGAGAGGTCGAGCACGCCCAGCCACCCGAGGTAGAAGGTGCCGAGCATCGCGGTCACGATCGCGGTGAACATCACCTTGAAGACCGCGAGGTCATCCAGATAGAACTGCGAGACGAGCTTCTTCGCGCTGCCGAATCCGGCGCGCTCGAGGAAGAAACCGAACCCGACGCCGAGGACGAATGCGAGGATGAGGCTCGTCTCGTCGCCGAAGGCTCCGAATTTGAAGAATGGGGCGTTCATCGTTCCTCCGTGCGCATCGTCACTCCGTGCCTAGCGCCACTGAAAGCGAATGAGCCGAGCCACCGCATAGGCGCCGCCGAAGACGCACATCATGAAGATCCAGCTTCCGAGGTTGAGCAGCGAGCCGCCGGTGAGCGCTTGCCCGCTCGTGCAACCACGACCGAGGTGCGCCCCGATCGCCATCAGCCCGCCGCCCACCGTCGCGAGCAGAAGCCGCGTGCGATTCGAAACTCTGGGGCCACGTTCGATGCAGCGTTTGACCCGCCCCGCGAGGACACCGGAGAGAAGCGCTCCGACGAATACGCCGAGCACTTCGAACACGAGCCACGACTTGAGCGGATGGCTGCTGCCGTCGCCGATGTAGTCGCCGAGGTAGCCGTTCGATTCGGTCCACTTCGGTGCGATCGCGTGCGCGATCCAGGCGACGAAGGCGGAGAAGGCGCCCGACGCGCCGAGCCCGCGTCCCATCACGACGAAGGCGGCGAGGAGCACCAGCCCTAGGCCGATCCCCGCGAGGTAGGGATCGCTGTAAGGGCGCGGCGCATGCTGGGGCGCGACCGCCTTGCTCTTCAAATGCAGAACCGACATGGCGGGCTCCTTCCTCAACCGTGGGGCCAGTGTGAAACCTGGCCGGCCCAAACGAAGAACATGCGAAGGGCGAGCCCTCCGAGCAGAACGAGCGCGGGCGCGATCTCGACGTGCTGATCATGTCGAAAGAGCACCACCAGCTGGATCGCGAGCGGGCTCACCACGCCCAACCCAACCACCACCACCCAGAAGATCGACGAGAGCGCGCCGCCGAGCAGGAGCGCACTTGCCTCACGCGACGCCTCACCCGCGCTCGCCAGCGAGAGGACGAAGAGGAGCAGAAGCGCGAGCTCCGCGGCGAGGAGCATGGTGTCGGCGCGGAGAAACTCCCGCTTCTCGCGTTCGAGATTGCTGACCGCGTGCGCGAGCGCGGTGCCCGACGAGAGCCCCGACGCAAGGAAGAGGGGCGCGAGAAGCCCATTGCTCCAGAAAGGCCGCGCGCCGAGCGAGGAGAGGAGCACGCCGGTGTAGAGGCCGAGCGCCGTTCCGATCAGGATCGCGAGCGTGGCGAGCGCACGCAGAACCCTCGGCCGCGCGATCAGCCATGCACGCGCACGCGAAGCCGACGGCAGGTGGGCGGAGATCGCCGCTGGGGGCTCGATCAGCGCGAGCGCGACCAGCACCGGATAGACCAGGATAAGGATCCACGCGCCCCACGACATCGGCGATGTCGGTTCGAACACCAAGTAAAGACGCAGCACATGCAGTTTGTGCTCGAGGTCGAGGAAGAGGGCGAGCATGCCGGCGGAGAGAAGGAGCAGCGCGGCGATCGGGAAGCTCCGCAGGATCCCGCCGGGTCGCGGCAGCGCGCCGCGACGCAGCAGGACGCCGCACAGGATCATCATTCCCGCCACCAGGCCGCCGAGGAAGAGGTAGACCGGGATCTCCCAGCCCCAAACGTGCAGCCCCGGGTCGACCAGCTCATTCGCGCGCGTGCTTAGCTCTTCCCACATCGTGTCCTCAGGTCAGGTAGAAGATGCGCGGGCCGGTGCCCGCCTCGGGCAGGACGGCGTGATGAGCGCGCTCGGCGAGGAGTTGCGCAACCTCCGACTGGGGATCGTCGAGGTCGCCGAAGTGCATGCATCGTGTCGGACAGACGGCGACGCAGGCGGGATCGAGCCCCTGCTCGACGCGATGCACGCAGAAGGTGCACTTGTCGGCGTAGCCCTCCGGATGAACGAAGCGCGCGTCGTAGGGACAAGAGGCGAGGCAGGCCTTGCAGCCGATGCAGAGATCGTGATCGACCAGCACGATGCGGCCCGGATCGTGCACATGGCTCGCGCCGGTCGGACAGCAAGCGACGCAGGGCGGATGGTCGCAGTGGTTACAACGCTCGCTGCGAATCTCGAGCGTCAGCGTCGGGAAGCGGCCTCGCAAGGTCTGCGTGATCCAATCACGATTGAAGCCCTGTGGGACATCGTTCTCGGTCTTGCACGCGGCCACGCAGTCCATGCAGCCGACGCAGCGTCGCGTGTCGATCGCCATTCCGAAGCGCATCGCTTAAGCCTCCGGCTCGATCGTGACGAGGTTGACGTTCATGCCCGTGCCGCCCATCAAGGGATCGGTCTTGTAACGCGTGAGGAGTCGAGTGTCGCTCGCGCCGCGCAGGTAGGCATGCTTGAGCCCGCGAGCGTTGTGACCGAAGCCGTGCACCATGTAGACGCAGTCGCCGCGGATGGCTTGCGTCGCGCGCAGCGGGATCTCGGTTCCGACCACGCCGTCCTGGTTTCTCAGTCGGACCTTCATGCCGGTCGTGAGGCCGAGCCGCTCCGCCACATCGGCGTTGATCCAGAGCGCGTTCTCGGGCACGAGGTCGCTCAGCACCGGATTGGTGATGGTGCGGCCGAAGGTGTGGACCGGGGATCGACCGAAGAGGAGCCGGAACCACCCCGCCGGGATCGGCTCCGGCGCGTGATAGACCGGCACCGGATCGAAGCCGGCGGCCGCGAGCTGCGGCGAGTAGAACTCGACCTTGCCGCTCGGCGTGCCGAAGCTCGGCTCCAAACCGCAGTAGGGATCGTTGGACGGACCGGCATCGGCGAAGTAGATCGGCTGGGTTGCCCCGCGCACGATCCCCTTCGATTTGAGCTCGGCGAGCGAGTGCCCCGCGGCCTGCAAACGATGCTCGAGATACTCCTCGATGTCTTGCCAGGGGTAGTAGGCCTCGAGCCCGAGCTTCCGCGCGAGCTCGCGCGCGATCCACCAGTTCGGCTTTTGATCGTGCGGCGACTTCACCACCGGCTGCCGAAGCGCGATGAAAGGTTCGCGGAACCACTCCGCGTTCGGCTCGTCGTAGCGCTCAAGGTAGGTCGATTCGGGCAGCACCACGTCGGCCCAGCCCGCGATCTCGCTCGGGATCACATCGACCACCACCAGAAGATCGAGGCTCTGAATCGCGCGGATCGTCTCTTCCTCGTTGGGCAGCGCTTGGAGCAGATTGGTCGCGTAGACGAACCAGCCTTTGATCGGATAGGGACTGCCCGTGATCGTCGCCTCGCGGATGCCGGTCGTGATCGCCTCGTTGGCGAAGGGATAACGACGACCGGGATTGTCGACCTTCCCGCGCGTCGAGGTCGGGTAGGGCGGATAGGGATAGCCCGGCAGGTCCACGTGCGCCGGCTGATAGAAGCCGCCCTTTCGTCCCCAGCTTCCGAGCAGCGCGTTCAGGATTGCGATGGCGCGGCTGCGTTGCGCGTCGTCGCCGTTCCAGGTCACGTGACGCCCCGGATGCACCAGGCTCGCGGGTCGATGACGCGCCATCTCGCGCGCGGTTTCGCGAATCACGTCGGGCTTGATCCCCGTCTCGGGGTAGGCCCACTCCGGTGTATAAGCCGCGATCGATGCGGTGAAGGCGTCGAAGCCGAAGCCATGCGCCTCGACGTACGCGCGATCGTAGAGCGATTCGGTGACGAGCACATTCATCCACGCCAGAAGCAGCGCCAAGTCGGTGCCCGGTCGAATCGGCAGGTAGTGCTTCGCCTTGCTCGCGGCGATCGAGAAGCGCGGGTCGACCACGATCAGGCTCGCGCCGCTGCCGACCGCCTCCGCGAATTCCTGCACCTGCGTGTTGTGCATGTTCTCGCCCAGGTGCGAGCCGATCAGCACGAGGCAGCGCGCGTTTCGGATGTCGGTTCGTTCGGGCGAGCCGACCTCCTCGCCGAACGTGAGGTTGAAGCCGACATCGCGCGGCCCGCGACACTGCGCGAACGACGGCGCGGCGAGGTTGGGCGTGCCGTAAGCCTTGAGCGTGTGCTTGAGGAAGGTGCCGCCGAGGCCGTGACTGAAGAGCGCCATCGATTCGGGACCGTGCTCCGCCTTGATCTTCGACATCTTCTCGGCGATGTAGGAGAGCGCTTCGTCCCACGTCACCTCGGTCCACTCCTCGCGGCCGCGCTCGCGCTTTCGGACCAGCGGCTTCCGCAAACGATCGGGATCGAAGTGCGCGCCGACGCCGCCGGTGCCGCGAGGGCAGAGGCGCCCGCGCGAGAGCGGATCCTCGGGGTTTCCCTCGATCTTCCAGAGCACGCCGTTTCGCACGCTCGC
>CAZZAH010000209.1:5206-7467 GCA_964652115.1 uncultured bacterium
GCGAGGCTGAGCGATTGATTCGATCCCACGGCGCGCGTGAGGCCGACGGTCGCGTGCTGCTCCATCACGCCGGGCGCGAGGATGTTCATCAGCACCTCGCTCTCGTCGATCGGCTGCTTGCCGTAGGCATAGCCGCCGCGGAAGCTCCAAGCGTCGTTCGCCTGCCACTGCGCCCCCAGCTTCACCACGGTCATGTCGTTCCAGCCGAAGCCGGCGCCTGCGTCGGTGCCGAGCGGCGACTGCATCAGGTTCGGGAGGAGATGGTTTCCGACCGCCTTCACGTCGCTGTAGTAGATGCGCTGCACGTCGGCCGCGAGCGCGAGGTCTTCACGCGGGGTGATCGCGAGCCCGGCGGTCCAGGTCGAGGGGATGTCGAAGGAACCCTGCTCGGCGAAGAGGCCCTGGTACTCCTTGAAGCGCGACATCGCGAGGCGCGTCTGGTAGCTCGCGCCGATCGAGAGCATCGGCAAGAGCTGCCCGAGATAGCCGACCCGCGCGCCGAAGCCGGTCGAGCTGTCGTGGTGGCGGTTGCTCAGGCAAGCGGCGTCGCTCGACTGCGGAGAGAAGCTGGCGAGCCCGCGGGCCTCGAAGGTCTGATACGCGAAGATGGGCGAGATGCCGAGCGCGTGACGGCCGAAGGCCTGCGCGTAGGTCGGCGCGAGGAAAGCCTGCTCCAGGTCGACTCCGGCCTTGCCGGCATAGAAGGTCGAGCCGGCGTAGTCGGTGTTCATCCCGCCGTTGCCGAAGAGCGCGAGGCCGAGTCGGGCTTTCGTTCCGATGGCCATGCTCGCGGCGGCCGAGGGAACCGCGAAGTGTTTCGAGTCGCTGGTGACCGTGCCGGGGGTCAGGCCCATCGTGCCGGGCGCGCCCGACGGGGCGCCGATCACCGTGTACTCGCGGTTGGGCGAGAAGAGGGCGAGGCCGAGGTCGATCCTCGGGTCGAGCAGTGCGAGCCCGGCCGGATTCGTCGCCGGTGCGAGGGCTGAAAGCGGGAACGCGACACCGGCACCGGCCATCGCCTTCGATTGAGTGCCGTAGCCGTGAGCGAAGTACCCGACCGTCGCGAAGGCGGGAATGGCGGCGATCCCTGCTGCGAGCGTGGAGCCGAGCAGCGCCCGGCGCACCGAGGTCATAGAGGACATAGGTCCCTCCCAAGTTGGGGTTCGCGTGGGAGGGCTTCTCCGGCACCTCTCCGGCAAAGTCCGTTCAGATGGCGTGCCAGGAGTGAGTCGATGACTCAAGCAACTGATTGTCAGAGCTTTACGCTGACGGGGTGGCCGGGGCTCTGCGGAGCGGGTGGACGGATACAACGATACGTTTCAACGTTTGCGTGCAACGAATCGTTCGGTGAACGTGCGGAACGTTCAATGGGCGAGGCCGGCCTCACGGAGGCGACGCCAGAGCGTGGTCCGGCTGATGCCTAGCTCCTTCGCCGCCGAGGCCCGATTCCATCGATGCTTCTCGAGTAGACGCCGCAGCTCGACCTCGTCCCCGGGGGGAGGCACGCGATAGTGCTCCGTCGCCGGCGGCGGGAGGGCGCCCCCGACCTCGATCGGAAGGTCGTCGGGCAGAATCGTCTGGCCCTTGCAGACCGCGACCGCGTACTCGAGCGAGTTCTCGAGCTCCCGCACGTTGCCCGGCCAGCTGTAATCGAGGAGCACGCGCAGCGCGTCCGGGGAGAAGCGCAGCGCGCGACCCTGTCGTGCGCCGACCCGCGCGAGCAAGAAGGTGGCGAGCGGCTCGATGTCCGTTCTTCGCTCGCGCAGCGGCGGGATCTCGATCGGCACCACGCGCAACCGATAGAAGAGGTCTTCGCGGAAGCGTCCGGCCGCCACCGCCTGCCGAAGATCGACGTGGGTCGCGGCGAGGATGCGGGCGTCGCTCTTCCGCGAAAGATTCTCCCCGACGCGCTCGAAGGTCCGCTCTTGCAGCACGCGCAAGAGCTTCACCTGGAGCTGAACCGGCAGATCCCCGACCTCGTCGAGGAAGAGCGTCCCGCCCGCCGCAGCCTCGAAGCGGCCGATGCGGTCGCGCACCGCTCCGGTGAACGCGCCGCGGACGTGACCGAAGAGCTCGCTCTCGAGCAGCTCGCCGGGAAGCGCGCCGCAGTTCACCACCACGAAGGGGCCCTCGCGGCGAGGCGATCGACCGTGGATCGCGCGGGCCACGATCTCCTTGCCGGTGCCGCTCTCGCCGGTCAAGAGCACCGTCGCCTCGCTCTGCTCGAGGTTTTCGATCAGACGGAAGACGCGCTCCATCGC
>CAZZAH010000210.1:0-7420 GCA_964652115.1 uncultured bacterium
GTATGCCGATTTCGCGAGCCTGATCCGCGCCTATCCGGCGAGTCGCCAAGCGCACGCCGCGCTCGACCTCTTGGCCGAGCAACACGCCGACACCGTGGGGCTCTCGTCCTTGCTCGAGGAGTCGAAGCCGGAGACGTTGGAGACGCCGGTCCCCGAGCCTCCGCCGGTCGACAGCCTGACCCAGGGCCGCGGAATCTCGCGACTGTCGGGCGACGTGTCCGATTCGACCGGAGGGATGCCGTTCGACATCGACGACCCAAGGCTGGCGCGCGCGCGAAGAGACAGCCTGCTCGCGCGTCCCGGAGTGCGAGGACGGCGGCTCATGCCGGGGATGGAAGACAGCCTCGTCGCGCGACCCACGCTCGGCGATTCGACTGCATCGCTGCCCATCGCGCCCGACAGCGCGACGATCGAGCGGTTCGAGCCGAGCCCGATCGACACCTCGGCGATCCTCGATAGCTTGCGGCGCGTGACCCCGACCCCGCCGGAGTCGACGCGCACGCCCAACCCGCCTCCGAAGGAAGAACCATGATCGAACCGCGGCCGCCGGCCGGGCGAGAGGTCGCGCGGCTGCTCTCGAACGAGCACTTGAGTGGCGAGATCTATCGCGCGGTGTTGGCCCTACCAGCCACTTGGGGTCCATCGCGTCCCGGGCAGTTCGTTCAAGTCGAGTGTCCACCGGCAGAGAGCTTCGCGATGTGGCGACCCTTCAGCATCTCGCGCTTCCGGGCGGGAGCAACCGAGTCGACGATCGAGCTGGTGTACGGCGCCGTCGGCTTGCGCACGCGAAACCTCGCGCGACTCTTGGCCGGCGATCACGTGACGCTGATCGGTCCGCTCGGCCGCGCGTTCGAACAGGTGCCGGATCGCGAGCCGGTTCTGATCGGCGGCGGACGCGGGGTCGCGCCGATGATCGGCCTCGCCGACGCCTGGCGTGACGCCAAGGGTCGCCTCGTCTACGGTGCGCGAAGCGCGAGCCTCTTGATCCCGGTCGATGAGTCGCCGTTCGAGGTGTGGCTCGCGACCGAAGACGGCAGCGCAGGATTTCACGGCAATGTCCTCGGCCTACTCGATCGCGCGCTCGATCGCAAAGAGCTCCACTCCGAGCGCATCGCCCTCTACGCCTGCGGACCAAACCGCATGCTCGCCGCGCTCTCGCGGTGGGCGGAGCCGCGCGGCATTCCCTGCCAGGTCTCGCTCGAAACGCACTTCGGCTGCGGCGTCGGGATCTGCGCCGGCTGTGCCGTGCCGGTGATCCCGCACGAAGGGGAGGACGCCTTCGCGCGCTATCGCTTCGCCTGTGTCGAAGGGCCGGTGATGGACGGCACGCGCGTCGAGTGGGAAGGGGTGGCCGAGTGATCGATCTCTCGGTGGAGCTCGGCGCGATTCGATTGAAGAATCCCCTGCTGGTCGCGTCCGGCACCTTCGGCTACGGCAACGAAGCGGTCGAGCTCTCCCGCGCGCGCGAGCTCGGCGGGATCGTGACCAAGACGGTGACGCTCGAGCCTCGCGCCGGAAATCCCGCGCCCCGCTTGCACGAAACGCCGTCGGGCATGATCAACTCGATCGGACTCCAGAACGTCGGGGTTGAGCGCTTCCTCGCGCAGAAGCTGCCGGAGCTTCGCGCGCTCGACGTTCCGATCATCGTGTCGATCGGCGGCCGTCGCGCGGAGGAGTTCGAGGAGGTGGCGCGACGCTTCGCCGATCTCCCCGCAGGGCAGGTGGCCGGGCTCGAGATCAACATCTCCTGCCCCAACGTGAAGGAAGGCGGGCTCGAGTTCTGTCAGGTGCCGAGCGCCGCGGCCGAGGTGATCTCTCGCGTGCGGCGTGTTACGTCGCTTCCGCTCTGGGCGAAGCTGAGCCCGAACGTCACCTCGATCGGCACGGTCGCGCGCGCGTGCGAGGAGGCGGGCGCCGACGGGCTCACCGCGGTCAACACCTTCGTCGGGCTCGCGGTCGACGTGCGGCATCGAACCCCGATCATTCCGGGCGGCATCGGCGGTCTCTCGGGTCCCGCCATCCGTCCGCTCGCGCTCGCCAAGGCGCGCGAGGTGGTACGCGCGTCGAAGCTGCCGGTCATCGGCGTCGGCGGCATCGCGAGCACGATGGACGCGCTCGAGTTCCTGATCATCGGCGCGCGCGCGGTGCAGGTCGGCACCGCGAGCTTCCCTCGTCCCTGGCTCGCGGCGGAGATCATCGATGGGCTCGCCGCCTTCCTCGAAGAAGAGGGGACCGACCTCCACTCGATCATCGGTTCCTACATCGACCCCCGTGCCTGAACACGGAAAGGAGATCCCCATGCCCACGGCGAGCCTCAAGCGAATCGGTCCCGCCCGTCCGGCGACCGCGGCCGAGCGGTTGATCGTCGCGCTCGACTATCCGAACAGCGCGGACGCGCTCGCGTTGGTCGACCGGCTCGCCGCGCGCGTTTCCTGGTACAAGGTGGGAATGGAGCTCTTCTACGCGACGGGGCCGGGCTTCATCGCGGAGTTGACGGGCCGCGGCAAGCGCGTCTTCCTGGACCTCAAGCTGCACGACATTCCAAATACGATGAGCCAGGCGGTGCGAAGTCTCGCGCGCCTCGACGTCGGGCTGACCACCGTGCATGTTCCGGCGGGACGCGAGGCGCTGCTCGCGGTGGTGAAGGCTCTCAGCGATCTCCCTGCGGACAAGGCGCCGGGAGTGCTCGGGGTCACGCGCTTGACCAGCTTGCCCGCGCCCGATGCCGCGCGTCCGTGGGATGACGTGGTCGAGCTCGCGGGGCTCGCGGTCGAGTGCGGTCTCTATGGTTGGATCGCGCCCGTTCCCGCCGCCGGCCCGCTTCGTCGCGCGCACGGCGTCGAGCCGGTTCTCGTCTGTCCCGGCATTCGCCTGCCCGAGGGCGAGCGCGGCGATCAGGTCGCGATCGGCACGCCCGACGACGCGGTTCGAGGTGGCGCGGATTGGATCGTGGTCGGTCGTCCGATCACGCAGGCGAGCGTTCCGGAAGTAGCGGCCGAAGAGGTGATCCGACGCCTCGAATCGGTCGAAACCGCGAAGTAGGGTTACCCGGAAAGCGCTCCAGTGCTAGGGTGGCTTGGCCCCGACGGCCCCGCCAACCTTACGTCGATGGAGGGGATACAAGCCCGTTCGGCCAGAGTCTCTGATCCAGGCGCGTGCCCCGATCTCGGGAGCGGGCGTCTTCTTCAGGTTGAATGCGAGGGAGCGGGTGCGCGCGGGTCGCGACCCTCCTTTCGCCAGACAACTGCGACGCACGCGGGTAGAACGCTCGCCCGCGCCGTCCTAGGAAAGGTCTAAGGGATGCAAAAGATCGCGGTCGTGGGTACCGGCTACGTGGGACTCGTCACCGGCGCGTGCCTGGCGGATTTCGGCAATCGCGTCATCTGCGTGGATCAAGTCGAGTCTAAGATCGCCGCCCTAAACGCGGGCAAGCTGCCCTTCTACGAGTTCTCGCTCGGCGAGATCGTCGAACGGAACGTGCGCGAGGGACGACTCACTTTCAGCTCCGATCTGCCCGAGGCGATTCGCCAGAGCAACGTGATCTTCACCGCGGTCGGCACGCCTCCGGGGAAGGACGGCGAGGCTGATCTCTCCCAGGTGTGGACGGTGGCGCGCATGATCGCGCAGCACATGAACGGCTATAAGGTCATCGTGCAGAAGAGCACCGTCCCGGTCGGCACCGGGCATCGCGTCAACCGCATCATCGCCGAGAGCCGCGCGAAGAAGGTGCCGTTCGACATCGCGAGCAACCCTGAGTTCCTACGCGAAGGATCGGCGGTCGAGGACTTCATGCGGCCGAACCGCGTGGTCATCGGCACCTGGTCGAAGAAGGCGGAGCAGGTCCTCTCCGAGATCTATCGGCCGCTCTATTTGAACGAGACCCCGATGGTGAAGACCACGGTCGAAACGGCGGAGCTGGTGAAGTACGCCTCGAACGCCTTCCTCGCGACCAAGATCTCCTTCATCAACGAAATGGCGAACCTCTGCGAGGTGGTCGGCGCCGACGTGAAGGTGGTGTCGCGCGCGATGGGCCTCGACAATCGCATCGGCACGAAGTTCCTCCACCCCGGACCGGGCTACGGCGGCTCCTGCTTCCCGAAGGACACGCTGGCGCTCGCGAGCTTCAGCCGGCTCTTCGGCATGCCGACCCGCATCGTCGAGGCGGCGATCGAGGTCAACGCGCAGCAGCGAGTCCGCATGATCGAGAAGCTCTCCGCCTACGTCCGCAACTTCAAGGGGAAGGAGATCGCCATGCTCGGCCTCTCCTTCAAGCCGCAGACCGACGACGTGCGCGACTCGGTGGCGATCGAGATGATCCGGATCCTGCAGAAGCGCGGCGCCAAGATCCGCGCCTTCGATCCGGTGGCGATGGAGAAGGCGGCCGAAGAGCTCAAGAACGTGCGCTTCTTCGACGATGCCTACGCCGCCTGCAAGGGGGCCGACGCCGTCATCATCGCGACCGAGTGGAATGAATTCCGCATGCTCGACCTGAAGAAGCTTCGTCGTGGAATGAGGACCCCGGTCCTCCTCGACAGCCGGAACATCTACGATCCGGCGAAGGTGACCTCGGTCGGCTTCCGCTACATCGGGGTCGGCCGCGGCACGCACAAGAACGAGATTCCCGGGCTGAAGCCGATCACCTTCAAGGCGAGCGGAACGGCTCGCGCGAAGGCGGCCGCGAAGCCCAAGGCTCGCGCCAAGGCGACCCGCGCGGCCAAGGGACCGAAGGCTCGGGTGACGAAGAAGGCCGCGCTCAGGCGCACGCCGCGCGGCCGGCGGGAGGTTACGCGGTGATCGAAGGCGTGGTGGTCAAGCAGCTCAAGGTCATTCCCGACGAGCGCGGTTACTTGATGGAGATCTTCCGCGACGACGATCCCTTCTTCCGCAAGTTCGGTCAGGCCTACATGACGGTGGTCTATCCGGGCGTGGTCAAGGGCTGGCACTACCACAAGGTGCAGGACGATCACTTCTGCGTGGTCAAGGGGATGTCGAAGGTCGTGCTCTACGACCTTCGCGACTCCTCCAAGACCAAGGGCGAGGTGAACGAGTTTTTCATGGGGGAGAAGAATCCGACGCTGCTTCTCATCCCTCATGGCGTGCTTCACGGCATGAAGGGGGTCGGCGTCGAGCCGGCCCTCCTGCTGAACATCCCGACCGAGCACTACGACTACAAGGAGCCGGACGAGTACCGGGTCCATCCGCACGACAACGACATTCCCTACGACTGGGATCGAAAGGACGGATAGGTGAGGCCCGTCGACACCGGCCGCTATCTCGTGACCGGCGGCGCCGGCTTCATCGGAGCGAACTTCACGCACGAGGTGCTGCGTCGATTCCCGAAGGCGCGCGTCACCGTGCTCGACAAGCTGACCTACGCCGGCAATCCCGCGAACTTGGATCCGGTGCGTGGCGACGCGCGCTTCCGCTTCGTGCAAGGCGACATCGCCGATGCGACGGTGGTCGAGCCGCTCCTGGCCGAGGGCTTCGACTTCGTGATCAACTTCGCGGCGGAGACGCATGTCGACCGCTCAATCGGCGATCCCGCCTCCTTCGTCAAGACCGACGTCTTCGGCGTCTACACGTTGCTCGAAGCGGCGCGGAAGCATCCGCTCTCGCTCTTCGTGCAGATCTCGACCGATGAGGTCTACGGCGAGATCCTCTCGGGTGCCGCGACCGAGGAATCGCCGCTCATGCCACGCAATCCCTACTCGGCGTCGAAGGCCGGGGGCGATCGACTCGCGTACTCCTACTGGGCGACCTACGGCATTCCGGTCGCGATCACGCGCTGCTCGAACAACTACGGGCCCTACCAGTACCCGGAGAAGCTCATCCCTCTATTCGTCACCAATGCGATCGAGGGGGAGAAGCTGCCGGTCTACGGCTCGGGCAAGAACACGCGCGATTGGATCCACGTGCTCGATCACGTCAACGCGATCCTTCACATCCTCGCGGCCGACGGGGTCGAAGGAGAGGTCTGGAACATCGGCGCGGAGAACGAGCGGAGCGTGCTCGAGATCGGGGCTGAGCTGCTGCGCTTGACCGGCGCGAGCGATGGCCTGCTCGCCCCGGTGGTCGATCGGCCCGGACACGATCGGCGCTACGCGGTCGACTCCTCGAAGCTCAGGGCCAAGACCGGTTGGAAGCCCGAGGTCGAGTTCGCGAAAGGCCTAGCCTCGACGGTGGAGTGGTACCGGGCCCATCCCGAGTGGTGGCGGCCGCTCAAGAGCGGCGAGTTCCTCGACTACTACAAACAGAACTACAAGTTCGTCTGAGGCTCGACTGCCTCGAGATCTCCATTGACGCCCGCCTTGCCACGCCGCTAGCGTTCGCCGTGGAGCTTTGAACAACTCCTAACGATCAGTGCCCCGTCTCCGCCCAAGCATGGTCCAGCTACCAGAGGAGAACAGACGCTGAAAGCTGATCCAACGCGGGAGGCCGTCCTCGTCACCGGCGGGGCCGGATTCATCGGCTCCCACTTGGTCGAGGCGCTGGTCGAACGAGGGCATTCCGTACGGGTCCTAGATGACCTGTCGACCGGCCGTCGCGAAAATCTAAGGGCCGCGGAGCAGAAGGGGACCGTCGACCTTCGGGTGGGCAAGGTCCAGGACCGAGACCTCCTTCGCGAGCTGCTGCAAGATTGCCGCACCGTCTTCCACCTGGCCGCATCGGTCGGCGTGGGCGCGGTCACGCTCCATCCTCTCGATTGCCTGAACAACAATGTCGCCGGCTTTCAGTCGCTCTTCGATTGCCTGAACGACGCCGGCCCGCTCGATCGCGTCGTGCTCTTCTCGACCAGCGAGGTCTACGGGAAATCGGACGCGAGCTCGCTGCGTGAAGGGGACGACTTCATCATCGGGCCGAGCAACGTGTCGCGCTGGTCCTACGCCGCGGCCAAGGCGCTGGGCGAGTTCATGGCGATGGCCTCGCATCGGCAGAGCGGACTTCCGATCACCATCATTCGCTGCTTCAACACGGTCGGCCCTCGCCAGCTGCCGACCTATGGCATGGTGCTGCCCCGCTTCGTCGAGCAGGCTCGCGCGGGCGAGCCGCTCACCGTCTACGGTGATGGCCAACAGTCGCGCTGCTTCTCCTACGTGGAGGATGTGGTTCGCGGCGTGCTCGATCTCTCGACCTGCTCCGCCGCGGTGGGCGAGGTCTACAACATCGGCTCGGACGAGGAGACGACCGTGCTCGCGCTGGCGAAGCGTGTGCTCGAGGTGACCGGCAGCGGCTCGTCTATCCGCCATGTGCCCTATCGCGAGGTCTACGGCGGCGACTTTGCCGACATCCGGCGCCGCGTGCCCGACCTGTCGAAGATCCGGAGCGCGATCGGCTACGAGCCGACGACGAATCTCGACGGCATCCTCCGCGCGACGCTCGCGGATCAGATCGCCACACCCGCACTCTCGCGTCCCTAGTT
>CAZZAH010000211.1:0-7415 GCA_964652115.1 uncultured bacterium
CGGCCTTCTTCTCAAGTGCGAGCTGTGCGATCCTGTGCGCCAGAAGATGTGCGGGTGGTTTGGTTGCGCGCTTCAAGCTTGTGGCCACGTGCTGGTGAGCTCCCAACTGCTAGTGATCCCCCAAGTGCTAACGTGCCCGACTGCTAGTGATCTCGACTGCTAGTGATCTCGACAGCTAGTGATCTCGAGTGCTAGTGATCTCTCTGCACGGCGTAGGCGACGGCCTTCTCCAACGCGACCCGTTCGACCGAAGCGGCGCCGATCGGGCCGCTCGCCGAATCGACGGGAGCCAGATCGAGATGCGCGAGCGCTCGATCGGCGAGGCGCATCGCGGCCTCTCGGCAGTACTCGATCGCACCCGACTCGGCGAAGATCTCGAGCAGCTCCAACCACTCGGCGTCGTTCAGATCGCGCTTGGTCGCGAGCTCCCGAAGTCGGGTCTTCGCGCGGCCGCCCGCGTGGGCCAGAGCATGGATCAGCGGCAGCGTGATCTTCCCCTCGGCCAGATCGCCGCGCACGCCCTTCCCCATTCGCTCCTGGTCGCCGATGTAGTCGAAGAGGTCATCGGTCACCTGATAGGCGCGGCCGAGATCCTCGCCGAAACGGCGGAAGCGATCGACCACGTGCTCGTCCATGCCGGCGAGGTACGCGCCCATAGTGGTCGCGGCCGCCATGAGGGACGAGGTCTTCTCGTCGATCAATCGGTAGTAGTCGTCTTCGCCGATCTCGAGGTCGTTCCGCTGCTCGATCTGGAGGATCTCCCCGATCGACATCCGATAGGTCGTCCGCGCCACCACCGGTACGAGCACCGGCAACCCGCGCTCGAGCAGCTCCAGGAACGCCTTCGTATAAATGAAGTCGCCGAGGATGGTCGAGACGTAACCGTTATACAGCGCGTTGATCGTCGGAAGCCCACGACGCACGAGACTCTTGTCGATGGTGTCGTCGTGGATGAGGGTGGCGGTGTGGATCAGCTCGATCACCGCCGCGCCGAAAATCGCGTCCTCTCGCTTGGCGTTACCGAAGCGCGAGATGAGGAGCAGGAGCGTCGGCCGGAACTTCTTCCCCTTGAGCCCGAGAACGTGCGAGGAGAGCCCTTGCAGCAGCGCGATGTCGCTGTCGAAGAAGCCATGGATCCGCCGATCGACGCCCGCCAAGTCCTCTTCGACCGGCGCCTGAAAGGCTCGCAGATCGGTGTCCGCTTGGAACGAACGCAGGAACGATTCCAGCTTCGACGAGGACAAGCCAATCCCCCTTCCGATCCCGGTCTTCCGCCCCGGTCCCCGACTTAGATGCAGCGCCACTCACGCCCCTCGCGTAGCAAGGGCGGCGGGTGGAGCTAGGCGATGCCCGAGGCGACCGCCGAATCTATGGATGGAGACGCGTCGGCCGTTTCCGCGTCGATCACGCGGAAACGGCGTCGCGGCAGACTAGCATCGGTGCTTTCGGAGTGTCAACGCAACCCGGTCTGCTCAAGCGTGTTGAGCTGAGCCAGGGCCTGCGGGAGCTCGGACGGATCGAAGCGCTCGATGACCTGACCCGCAAGGAGGCGTTCATCCAGCTCGCGGAGCTTCGTCTTCCACTCGGCGAAGCGCTCCATCTGATCGCTCGGGATCGGCTCCGACGGAAGGTTCTTGATGGACAGGGGATCGATTCGCTTGCCGCCCTGGATCAACTCGTAGTGGAGATGCGGTCCGGTGGCGAGGCCGCTCATGCCGACGTAGCCGATAACCTGACCTTGCTTGACCCGACTCCCCTTCGAGATTCCTTGCGCGAAGCGGCTCAGGTGTCCGTACCTCGTCTCCGTCTTGCTCGCGTGCTGGACCTTGATCAATCGGCCGTAGCCCGCGCTCCAACCGGCATCCTCGACGAAGCCATCGGCCACGGCCACCACCGGCGTTCCGGTCGCCGCCGCATAGTCGACGCCGTGATGCGGGCGCCACGTCTTCAAGATCGGATGAAAGCGCCGACCGAAGAGCGAGCTGATGCGCCTGAAGTTGAGCGGCGACTTCAGGAACGCCTTCTTAAGGGCGCTGCCGTCGGCCGCGTAGTATCCGGGCTTCTTCGATTCGTCGTTCTGGAAGTAATAGGCCTGCGCTTTGGCCGCGCGCCCTTCGTAGTCCCCCATCAGGATGCGGCCGAAACCTAGGAAGCGACCGTTGGCGAATCGCTCTTCCACCAGCAGGTCGAAGCGATCCCCCTTGTGCACCTCGGAGACGAAGTCGACGTCGTAGCCCAGAAGATCGGCCACGCGGAAGGCGAGGCGAGAGTCGCCACCCGCCGCCAGCACCGCCTCGTCGAAGCTGCTCTTGATCTCCCCACCGAGCTTTCGCAGGCGAATCTCCCGCGCGATCTCCTCGGGGTAAGCGACGAGCGAGTCCTCGCGATTCTCGAAGACGTAGATCTCCTCGGGCGAGAATTCAAAGCGAAGTCGATCGAAGCGTCCGTACTCGTCGCGCGTGAGGCTCAGCGCCTGTCCCGGCTGGAGCGCACGAGGCGAGAAGAGTTGGAGCTTCCGATTCAGCTCGAGGATGCGGCCGATGTCCTGGACGGAGATTCGATTGCGGAGCAGAACGGACGAAAACGTGTCTCCGCGTCGAACGGTGTCCTGTGCGGTGAAGTGATCGGCATCCTCGTCGTCCAGAACGGCGTTGGCCTGGACAGCATCCGAAAGGTCAGTGCGATTCCCTTGCACCAACCGAAGAGCGATCGAGAGTCCGAGCAAAGCGAACATGCCGACGAGCGCCGGCCACTGGAGGCGACGCGCGATGTGGCGCGGGTTTAGGACCTTCATCCATAGAGCCCTCCCCGGCAGCGTGTGGTTGTGGCCTCCGTACCTCCAACCCCTGCCTTCGCCGCCGTGTCGGGCCAGGGGCGCGGCCAAAATAGGCCGCGAACTCGAATGCGGTCAACCTCTTTGCGCGCAGGAGGCAAGCCTTCCACGCCTTTCGGGGCACTTTGGCGATCAAGCGGCGCCACGGGTCTCATCCTCCGCGGCCTTCGGCTTGGCCGCCGCCGGCGCGACCTCCCCGCTCGCCGTCGCCTTGGTCTTCTTCGGGAGCTCGAGCACGAACATCGCACCATCCCCGAGCTCGGACTCGACCCACAGACGCCCGCCGTGCCCCTTCAAAATCTGGTAACAGGTCGCGAGGCCGAAGCCGTGACCGGTCTTCTTGGTGGTGAACCCTTCGAAGATCTTCTCCGCCACCGAGCGCGGCATGCCGGGACCTGAGTCCTTGATCTCCACCCGAACGGTGCCGTGCGCCGCCCGCTTGGTGCGGAGCGTGATGCGCATCGGCCCTGGAAGCGACTCCGCCGCGCGCATCGCCTCCGCGCCGTTCTTGCAGACGTTGATCATCACCTGCTGCAAGCGGATCGGATCGGCCTGCACGTCGCCCACCTCGGGATCGAGCTCCGGCACGAGCTCGATGCCTTCGTAGATGCTCTGCGGCGAGATGTAGTCGATGGTCTCGAGCACCAGGCGGTTGAGCTCCAAACGCTGGAGCGAGAGCTCCGGTTTGAGCTCCATCAGGTCCTTCGCCAACGTGCTCATTCGATTCACCTGCTGGCGGATGATCTCGGCATCGGCCTTCATCGACTCATCGCCGATCCGCTGCGCCTTGAGCTGGAGGAGCTGCGCGCGCCCGCTCATCACCCCGAGGAAGTTGTTGATCTCGTGGGCCACCTTGCGCGCGATCTCCCCCTTGGCCGCCATACGTTCGCTCGAGACCAATTCCTGCGTCATCTGCTGCAGGTGGATGTACTCGCGGTTCTGGTTCTTCACGATCAGAAGCGGCACGAAGAAGAGCACCACGCCGGCGTAGCCGAGCGAGAGGTAGCTCAGGATCATGATCGGCGAGAGGGTGAAGAGCGCGAGCGAGGTGACGACTGCGTTGCGATAGCCCCAGTTCTTCTGCCAGGTCGAGAGGAGCGGTGTGCGGCGCTCGAGCGAGACCGCGCCCGCGACCAGGAATGTGTTCGCGAAGAAGTAGATCACGCACGTCGCGGCCATCGCCACCGAGGTGAGCGGCTCGCGGAACGACTGCAGCGAAGGGGGCTCGGGATGAATCGCGTGGAAGACCATCGCGCAGACGCTCGCGGTCCACGCCATCTGGCCGAGCCCGAAGAAGGTTCGTACCCAGTCACGCTTCTGCAGGAGGCGGGTCGCGAGGAAGACCGAGAGGGCGACGACCCAGATCGAGAGGTCCGGCGCGAGCAGGCAGAGCACCCCGAGATTGAAGGTGGTCGCCATGCTCTCCGTTCCCTCGCCCGATAGGGTCTCGAGCCAGAGGAACTCGGCGGCGACACAGAAGACCAACCAGAGGAGAAAGGGCCAGGAGACGATCGCGGAGAATCCCGGAAAGCGCCACGCCAGCAGCCCGAGGCCACCCCCCACCACCAAGAGCACATAGGCGAGGAGCGGTCGGTTCTCTGCGTAGCGAGGTAGAAGCCGCGAGAGCAGCCCCCCGTTGGTCGCGCCACCTTCCATCAGTGAAGCTTTCGGCCCAATTGAACGGAAACTGAAGCGATCGAGCCCCTTACCCTGGTAGGTCGGCTCCTCGGCGGATTTGGGCGATGCGGCCCACCACCACGTCGGCCAAGCGCAGCCCGGCCCAAGCGACCAGCGCACCGAGGATTGCCCCGCCGAGCGAATCCGACGGGTAGTGCACGCCGACGTAGATCCGCGAGTAGGAGACCAGAATCGCCACCCCGATCGCGACCCAGCCGAGCCACCGTCTGACCGAGAAGAGGACCACCGCGACGGCGAAGGAGTTGACGGCATGCGAGGACGGGAAGGAGCCCGAGTGCGCTTGCCGTGGAAGGAGGAGGCGCACGCCGTCCAAGGCAAAGCAGGGCCGCACGCGATCGATCCAGGGCTTGATCAAGCTCGAGCTCAGCTGATCCGCCGCGAGCACCACGAAGATCAGGAGGATCCCCGCGCGCCGACCTTTCCGCCCGCCCCACACCATCAGCGCGCCCCAGAGCAGCAGGAAGAGCACGACCCGATAGGGGGGCTTCGTCAGCCAGAGGAAGAAGGCGTCGAAGAACGGCGAGTGCGCCACCTCGTTCGCCCACCGAAAGAGCGCGACGTCGAGTGACGCGAAGGAGCTCAAGGGTTGCGCCGTTCGCAAGGGCGGCACGCCTCCGCCCTTTGCTCGCTGCTACACTGCGCGCCATGGAATCGGGACACCTGCACGAGCCGACCGATCAGATTCGATGGGAGGAAGCGCCGCGCGACTTCCTCGGCGCGATTCCCGGGATCGGCCGCGTTCGCGCCGCGCTCACCGAGCGGAGCGGCGGCGTCAGCGTCGGTCCATTCCAAAGCCTCAACCTCGGCCGCTCGACCGCGGATACGCAGGAGAACGTACGCGTGAACGAATCGCGCGCGCTCGCGTCGCAAGGTCTGCCCGACCACGTGGCGCGGCTTCGGTTGGAGCACGGCGCACGCATCCTTACGCTGCGCGAGCCGGGGTTGCATGGTCCGGCGGACGCGATCGTCTCCGATCGCCACGACCTCGTGCTCTGGCTCACGGTGGCGGATTGCTATCCCGTCGCGATGGCGGCGGGAGAGTGGCGCGGCCTCGGCCACTGCGGTTGGCGCGGCGTCGCGGAAGGGTTGCCTTCCAAGCTCGCGCGCGAGCTCGCGCGGGTCGTCGGCGCGCCCGTCCGTGCGTGGATCGGTCCCGGAATCGGCGCGTGCTGCTACGAGGTCGGACCGGAGGTCGCACGGGCCTTTCCTGCGAGCGCGCTCCAGCCTTCGGCCGCCGATCGATCGCGGCTCGATCTCCGCGCGGAGATCGGGCGCCAGCTGCTCGAGGCGGGGCTTGGGCAGGACGACATCGCGCACTCGGCGGCATGCACCGCATGCTCGCCGGAACGGTTCTTCTCCCACCGCCGTGACGGCGTGCCGTCTGGAAGAATGGCGGCCCTCGTTTGGGTGGAGCCCTAGTCGAATCGTTCGACCCACGTCGCCTTCAAGCGCCGTTCAGGAGCTCGTGGTAGAGCGACTCGTAGGTCCCCACCACAGTGTTCAGGCCGAAGCGCGCGATCGCGCGTTCGCGCGCCGCCTGCTTGATCCGATGGAGCTCCGCGTCGTCGGTTAGAAGTCTCCGCGCGACCCCGGCCATCCCCTCGATGTCGTGCGGATCGTGCAGGAATCCGCTGATGCCCGGCTCGATCACCTCGACCGTCCCCCCCTTGTTGGTCGCGATCACCGCCACCCCCGACGCCATCGCCTCGAGCGCGGAGAGGCCGAAGCTCTCGTGCTCGCTCGGGAGCAGCATCACGTCGGCTTGGCTCAGGATCGACTCCATCCCTTCCTGCAGCCCGAGGAACTGCACCCGCGACTCGATGCCGAGCTCGCGCGCGAGGTTCTGAGCCGACCAGCGCTCCGGCCCATCGCCGACCATCACCAGGCGCGCCGGCACCTCGTGCGCGATCAGGGCGAAGGTTTTGAGGACGGCGGGAATGTTCTTCACCGGCCGGAAGTTCGAAGCATGAAGCACGATCTTCTCGCCGGTGCGCGAGAACTGGCAGCTCGGGTTCGCGCCCGGACGGAAGCGATCGGTATCGACGAAGTTCGGGATGACCGCGATCTCCTGCCGCGGGGAGAACGACTCGATCGTGCGCTCGCGGAGAAACTCACTCACCGCGGTCACGCGGTCGCTCTCCTCGATCGAGAAGCGCACCACCTTGTGGAAGGAAGGCTGGACGCCGACCAGCGTGATGTCGGTGCCGTGCAGCGTGGTGACCACGTTCAGGCGCTTCGGCGCCAGCATCTGGCGCGCGAGGTAAGCGCAGGTCGCGTGCGGAATCGCGTAGTGCACGTGCAGGATGTCGAGCCCGTGCGTTTCCGACACCTCGGTGATCTTGACCGCGAGGCTGAGCGTATAGGGCGGATGGTGAAAGACCGGGTAGTTGTCGGTCTGCACTTCGTGGAAGAAGACATTCCGCTCGTAGCCCTTCAGCCGGACCGGCATGGCGTAGGTGATGAAGTGGACCTCCCACCCGCGATGCGCGAGCGCAAGCCCGAGCTCCGTCGCCACGATGCCGCTTCCGCCCGAGCTCGGATAGCAAACGATGCCGACCTTTCTCTCCGCCATGGTTCCTCCTCAGCCTCCCGTGCGCCGCTTTTCCGGCGCGGCCTCGAGCTCGAATACCGCCGATCTCTCCGCCGCGACCGAACCGTCCAGTCGCGCTCTGACCTCTTCCCGCGCAGCGCCGCGGAGCGCGCGAATCGATTCCTTTCCCTCGAGCAGCCAGGGCAGGAGGAGCGAGTGCACCCGCTCCTGCTCGCGTTCTCGTGGGCGAAGCCAGCTCTCGAGCGCGAGCAAGAGCGGCGCGCGCTGACCGAGTCGATGTCGCGCCTTCCCTTTCACGCCGTCCTCGAGCCGCTGGAGCTGGAAGTCGATCTT
>CAZZAH010000212.1:0-7413 GCA_964652115.1 uncultured bacterium
GATCCTCTTGGAGAAGGGAGTGCTCCCGTGAACGACGATCCGCTAAGCCCGGAGGACCTCGATCGGCTCGCGCGCTACATGTCCGGTGAGCTCGCCGAGGCGGAGCGCGCCGCGTTCGAAGCGGAGCTCCTGACTCGTGACGACCTGGCGCACGCTTTCTACTCCGAGCTCAATCTGGATGAGCTGCTGCGCGAGGCGGCGGCGCGTCGACCCGCCCTGCGTCCGGTAACTTCGACCGCGAGCGAGCGACCGAGTGAACCGCCGACGATCGAGCGGCCGACGCCGGTCATCGCCTCTCCGAGGGCGGCCTGGTGGGAGCGGCTTCTCGGCCGGCGGGTCCGGATTCCGCTCGCGGCGGGATTGGCCGCAGTTCTTGCGCTGACGCTGCGTCGCCCGAGCGAGCCGCCGGTTTTCCGCGGAGGCGAGCGCTCCTCGCGTCTTCTCGCGCCGATCGGCACACTCAATTCGACACCGGATCGCTTCGTCTGGACGCGCTACCCCGGCGCCGCGCGGTATCGCCTGACGCTTCAAGACGCGAGCTTCACCTCGGTGGCGGACACGATCGTGGTCGACACGACGCTCGCGGCGAGCGCGATCCTTCCGCCTTCGTTCACCTCCGGCATGTGGCGCATCACGCCGATCCGCGGCGACGGCAGCCTGCTCGACTCCTCCGCCCCCGCGCAGTTTCACATCGAGCGCTAGCTCGGCAACTTTCTCGCGGGAGATCGCGGCGCTCGCCAAACCAACCGCGCGATCTCCGGGCGACGAGCCCGGTTCCTTTCTCCCCCGGCTGTGCAGTTCCGCTCGCTCCGCGCGCGAAGCGTCCCGGCCGGACCCTGGGCTACGTCCGCGTGGAGGAGACTATGCAATCGATTCTGAATTCGCCCCATCGACCGCTCGGCCGAACGATTCGCGCTGCGATCTTCGGCGCCGTCCTCTCGAGCGTGAGCGCGCTCTCCGCCTCAGCGACCGCGATCACCTGGACCGGAGCGGCGAATGACGGCTCGTGGCAGACGCAGAGCAACTGGGATCTGAATCGCGTACCCGCCGCGGGCGATGACGTCGTGATCCCCGACCTCGCCAACACGGCGTTGGTGTCCTTCGCCAGTGGCGCCACCACCGTCGAGTCGATCGACTGCGATGAAGCCTTCGCGATGGCCGGCGGCACGCTGGAAGTCGTCGGTCTCTTTTCATCGTCGAAGTCGCTGACCGTGCAGAACGGCGCGTTGACCGGTTCCGGCAACATCGAGCCGGCGGGCGCATTCAGCTTCACCGGCGGCAGCATCGGAGGGACCGGCACCTTGACCGTGCCGAGCGGCCTGAGCTGGTCCCTGGCCGGCAACAGCGCGCCGGTCTTGAGCCGCACGCTGATCAATCAAGGAGAGGCGACCGCCACCTTCGGAAACGGCTTCGGCCTTTCCATCACCAGCGACGGGACCTTCCGGAACGCGACCGGCGCGGTCGTGCGTCTCCAGGCGCTCCCCGCGATCGGCGGCTTCGGGACCTTCATCAACGAGGCGGGCGCGCTGGTCGAGCAGTCGAGCACGACGACCAACTTCGAGTGGAATGTCGGCTCGATGACGAACGACGGAACGCTCGATCTGCAGACCGGGAGTTTCCGCTTCCGAACCAACGCGACCAACGCGGGGCTCTTCAAGTCGTCGGCGGGAACGAGCATCGCGTTCACCACCGGCACTTTCACCTTCCCCGCCGGGGGCTCCTTCGCGCCGGATGGTGAGGTGAGCTTCGAGGGCGGCGTGGTCTCCTTCGATCCCGCGAGCAGCTTCGTGCCCGGCGGAACGGTCGCCGTCCGCAACAGCACGATCACCATCCCGTTCGACGTCGCCTTCCCGCGGCTCGACGTGACCGGCGGCGCGCTGAACGGCGACGGTGACTTCACGATCGAGAACACCTTCAACTTCACCGGCGGATCGATCGGCGGGGCCGGCACGCTCACCATCCCGGCAGGCGTGAGCTGGGCGCTCGCCGGCAACAGCGCGCCGACCCTGAGCCGCCCATTGATCAACGAGGGCGAGGTCACCGCCACCTTCGGCAACGGCTTCGGCCTTTCCATCACCAGCGGCGTGACCTTCCGGAACGCGACCGGCGCGGTCGTGCGTCTCCAGGCGCTCCCCGCGATCGGCGGCTTCGGGACCTTCATCAACGAGGCGGGCGCGCTGGTCGAGCAGTCGAGCACGACGACCAACTTCGAGTGGAATGTCGGCTCGATGACGAACGACGGAACGCTCGATCTGCAGACCGGGAGTTTCCGCTTCCGAACCAACGCGACCAACGCGGGGCTCTTCAAGTCGTCGGCGGGAACGAGCATCGCGTTCACCACCGGCACTTTCACCTTCCCCGCCGGGGGCTCCTTCGCGCCGGATGGTGAGGTGAGCTTCGAGGGCGGCGTGGTCTCCTTCGATCCCGCGAGCAGCTTCGTGCCCGGCGGAACGGTCGCCGTCCGCAACAGCACGATCACCATCCCGTTCGACGTCGCCTTCCCGCGGCTCGACGTGACCGGCGGCGCGCTGAACGGCGACGGTGACTTCACGATCGAGAACACCTTCAACTTCACCGGCGGATCGATCGGCGGGGCCGGCACGCTCACCATCCCGGCAGGCGTGAGCTGGGCGCTCGCCGGCAACAGCGCGCCGACCCTGAGCCGCCCATTGATCAACGAGGGCGAGGTCACCGCCACCTTCGGCAACGGCTTCGGCCTTTCCATCACCAGCGGCGTGACCTTCCGGAACGCGGATGGCGGAATCATCCACCTGCGCTCGCTTCAAGGCTTTCACGGGCAGGGGAGCTTCATCAACGAAGAGGGAGCGCTGATCGAGCAATCGAGCGTCTCCAGCGGCTTCCCGTTCAGCACGAGCTCGCTCCGTAACGACGGCGCGGTCGAGGTACGCAGCGGCACGGTCGAGTTCTCGAGCAGCCTCCAGAACTTGAGCGGCGGCACGCTGACCGGCGGCAGCTACCTCGTCGTCGCCGCGCTGCGTTTCGACGGCGGTGACCTCGTCACCAACGCGGCGTCGCTCACCTTGGATGGACCGAGCGCATCTGTGCAGAAAAGCGGCGGCGCCGACGGACTCGCGAACTTCAGCGTCAACGCCTCCGACGGCAGCCTTTCGCTTGTACACGGCGCGAATCTCGCGCTTTCACATGCGCTCAGCAACGCGGGCTCGATCGAGATCCACGACACGAGTCGCCTCGACGCGAACGGCGGCTTCGCGCAGAGCGACGGCACGACCAAACTCGACGGCGGCACGCTGCACGTGCCGAGCACACTGGCGCTCAACGGCGGCACGCTCGTCGGCAACGGCACGATCGACGGCAACCTCTCCAACGCGGCCGAGATTGCACCGGGCGCGAGTCCCGGCCACATCGACGTGAGCGGCAACTACACGCAGACGATCACGGGACGCCTGCGCATGGAGGTGGGCGGGACGATACCCGGCACGGGGCACGACCTCCTCACGGTCGGGTCAACCGCATCGCTGGGGGGGAGCCTGGAGATCACGGTCCCCGACGGGTTCGTCCCGCCGCCTGAAATCGACCTGGACCTCATTACGGCCGCCTCGATCACCACCGCGTTCGACGACACGAACCTCCCGCTCGCCTACATCGGCGGCTGCATGGAAGGGATCCAACTCCCGAGCGTCTTCCGCGTACACACGCACGCCGCGCCCGGATTCGTTCAGGGACCCGAGTCGGTGAACGCATGTCCCGGCGACAGCGTGAGCTTCACCGTCGTCCTCGCCGATGACTTCGACCTGCAGTGGCAGAAGAACGGAGAGGACCTGCCGGGCGAGACGAGCACGACGCTGATCATCAACCCGGTCAGCGAGGAGGACGAGGGGAGCTACGCGGCCGTGATCACGAACACCTGCGGCGTGGTGTCGAGCTCCCCGGCCACGCTCACGGTCGATGTCTGCGGCGCGCCGGTCGGCGCGTGCTGCTTGCCCGACGGAAGCTGCGGCGTGGAGTCGGCGGAGTCGTGCAACGGCACCTACGAAGGCGACGGCTCGAGCTGCGAGCCCAATCCCTGCCCGCAACCGATCGTGCTCGGAGCCTGCTGCGCGATCGATGGAGGCTGCTTGCTCGTCGCGCAGGCGGATTGCTCAGGCACCTACCAAGGAGATGGAACGGTCTGCGATCCCAATCCTTGCCCGCAACCGATCGTGCTCGGGGCGTGCTGCGCGGGCAACGGAGGCTGCACGCTCACGCGGAGGGTCGACTGCACGGGAAGCTACCAGGGCGACAACACGGTCTGCGTTCCGAACCCTTGTCCGCAGCCTTCGGGCCTCGGCGCCTGCTGCGTCGCGGTGCCGCGGCTTGGATCGCTCTGCTTCTTCGTGACGCCGGCCTTCTGCGCGCGCTTCCCGACCGGGCACTACCTCGGTGATGGCACCTTCTGCCGGCCGAATCCGTGCAACCTGGCGGCATCGAGCCCTGAGGGCGCGGTCGAGCTCGGCGCCTGCTGCCTCGCGAACGGGGACTGCATCGCGCTCTCGATCGACGACTGCGCGGCGATCGAGGGACGCTTCGGCGGCGTCGGCTCGAGCTGCGAAGACGGCTGCGGCGCGGCGGTTCCGACCGAGCGGACGAGCTGGGGCAAGCTGAAGGCGCGCTACTAGGGCATCGAGACGGTCGCGGCCGCGCGACCCATCGGTGACGGCAGGGGGCCCGGGCACTCGCTCGGGCCTTGTGCTTTCCAGCCTCAACAGCAGCTGGTGCGACGAGCGATCCAAGACTTCCTGAGTTCAAGTCGGGGTGCCTCCGCCCCGAAATCTAAGGCATGGCCCTTCGACTCTTCGCCGCGCGCTCGCGAGCCGACCAGCCGCTTCTGCCCGCGCTCCTTCTCACGCGACTCGTCCTGCTCATCGCGGTGACAGAGCTCGCGACCGAGGCGGTTCTTCGCGCTCACGAGGGCAGATCGCTCAGCGCCGTTGACCTCGCCATCTGCGCGGGCGTGCTCCTCTGCGCGACACCTCTGCTCTACTGGCTTCTCCTGCGTCCGCTCCAACGCCAGCTGGCGGAGAAGATCGCCGCGCTGACCGAGCAGCGCGCGGTGGCGGAGCAAGCGATCGCGGAGCTCCATCAATACCGCGCCGCGCTCGATGAGCACGCGATCGTGGCGGTGACCGATGTCTCGGGCCGCATCCTCGAGGCAAACGATCGCTTCTGCGCGCTCTCGCAGTACTCGCGCGAGGAGTTACTGGGCAAGGACCACCGCATCGTCAACTCGAGCTATCACGATGGCGACTTCTTCCGCACGCTCTGGCGCACCATCCAGCAAGGCAGGGTGTGGCGCGGCGAGATCCGCAACCGACGGAAGGACGGCACCCACTACTGGGTCTCGACCACCATCGTCCCCTTCCTCGGTCTCGACGGAAAGGTGCGCCGCCACATCGCCATTCGCTCCGACATCACCGAGCTCAAGGAAACTCAAGCGCGCCTCGAACGCATGACCAAGCTGCTTCACGAGTCGGGCCGCATCTCACGCGTCGGCGGATGGGAGCTCGACCTCGCGACCAATGAGCTTCAGTGGACGGAGGAGACGTCGCTCATTCATGAGGTCGATCCTTCGTGGAAGCCCGATGTAACGACCGCGATCGAGTTTTACGCGCCGGAAGCGCGGCCGCTGGTGAGCGCGGCGGTCGAGCAAGCGATCAAGTACGGCACGTCGTTCGATCTCGAGGTGCCGCTCGTCACCGCGCGCGGTAATCGCCTCTGGGTGCGCGCGAAAGGCGTGGCCGAGCTTGAGCAGGGTCGCCCGGTTCGCCTGCACGGCGCCTTCCAGGACATCACGCAGGAACGCGCCGCAAAGGAAGAGCTCCGCCTGGCGAAGGAGGCGGCGGACTCCGCGAATCACGCGAAGAGCGAGTTCCTCGCCACCATGAGCCACGAGATCCGAACGCCGATGACCGGTCTTCTCGGCGGCGCGAGCCTTCTTCTGGAAACGTCGCTCGATGAGGAGCAACGCCAGGTGGCCGAGGCGGTGCGCAATTCCGGTCAGGCGCTCCTCTCGCTCCTGAACGACATCCTCGATCTGTCGAAGATCGAGGCGGGGCGCCTGCAGCTCGAGCTCGCCGACTTCCAGCTTCGCGAGGTGGTCGATGGCGTGGTCGAGCTACTGCGCGCTCAAGCGGCGCAGAAGCAGCTGCCGGTCAAGGTCGCGCTTTCGATCGCGGAGCCGCTCTGGGCGCACGGCGACGCCGCGCGCGTCCGCCAGGTCCTGTTCAATCTGGTCGGCAACGCGATCAAGTTCACCGATCGAGGCGGCATCGACATCTCGATTGAAGGCGCGGGCGCGGAGCTCAAGGTCCTCGTGCGCGACACCGGCATCGGCATCGGGCCGGAAGCGATGGGCCGCCTCTTCCAACGATTCAGCCAAGCCGATGCCTCGACCACGCGGCGCTTCGGCGGCAGCGGCCTGGGCCTCGCGATCTCGAAGAGCCTGATCGAGCAGATGGGTGGCGTGATCGGCGCGGAGAGCGAAGCGGGCATCGGCTCATGCTTCTGGTTCACGCTTCCTCGCGGCCAGGCGCAGTCGACGCTCACGATCCCGAATCGAGCGCGGACCGCGGAACGACGCGGGCTTCCGCTCGCCGGCACCGCCGGTCGTGTGCTCGTCGCGGAAGACGTCGCGGTCAACCGCATGCTGATCGAGCGCATGCTGACCAAGGCGGGCTACGTCGTCACGACCGCGCAGGATGGCGCTGACGCCGTGCGCTGCTTCGCCGAAGGCTCGTTCGATGCGGTCTTGATGGACGTGCAGATGCCGCAGATGGACGGCTTCGAGGCGACGGCGGCGATTCGTCAGCACGAATCGGCCACGGGGAGCGGGCCGGTGCCGATCTTGGCGCTCACCGCCGAAGCGATGCTCGGCGATCGTGAGCGCTGCCTTGCGGCGGGGATGAACGACTATCTCACGAAGCCGATTGCGCCCGACGCCCTCCGGGCGGCGCTCGCGCGCTGGGTGCCGCAGAGGCGGGCGGCGTAGCGTCGGGGCCACGAACAACGCCGCGGGGAGAGACGCCTTCCCCGCGGACTCGGACAGTCCTCGCTCGTCCGGCCACGCAGGCGCGGAGCGAATCGAAGGTGCTGGACGAGCTGCGGAACTCGCCGCGGGGAAGGCGTCTCTCCCCAACATGTATCGGGCGGCCGACGCTTCGCGCCGCAGCAAGGGGACCGATCGCGAATCAGGCGTACGGCGGTTGAGCGCGACTCGCCGTCGACGACGCTTCGGTCGATTCGCGAGACATCGCTACACGCTCCCTCTCCGCTGGCCGCAATCGTGCGCCCAAGCGGCGCCGCGGTGCGCCGTCGGCGCCCGTCTTTGTCTGCTTGTCTGTCACCCAAGTGACGAGGGGGAGAGACACCTTCCCCGCGGCGAGTTCCGCAGCTCGT
>CAZZAH010000213.1:0-3431 GCA_964652115.1 uncultured bacterium
CCGACTTGCCGTCGACCAAGCAAGGGAAGCCGTCACAGGTATTGCAGCGGATGCACACACTCTTCTTTCGATCGTCCTCGCGCAGCTTGACGCCGAGCGGCAACGCGAAGGGTCGATGCCCCATCTTGACCAGATCGTCGTGCAGCTGCTGGATGCGCGGCTCATGGCGCACCGCCGGGAAGGGATAAGGATCGTCGCTCGGCGGTTCGGTCGGGTCGGAGCCACGCTCGCCGTGCACCTGGTAGAGCGCTTCGGCCTTGCTGTAGAAGGGCGCGAGCTCGTCGTAGGCGATCGGCCATGCCGGCGAGACACCGCCGTGATGCTTGATCTCCCCGAAGTCCTCGCGACGGAAGCGAAGCAGCGCCGCGCCGTAGACCTTGGTGTTGCCGCCGACGTAGTAGTGGATGCCGGGGTGAAACTCGTGCCCCTTGTGGTCGGTCCAGGCCTCGTGCGCCTTGTACTTCGCATCGCTGAAGACCGCCTTCGTGCTCCAGTTGTCCTTCTCGCGCGGCAGGTAGTCGCCGCGCTCGAGCAGAAGGACCTTCTTGCCGGTGCCGGCGAGCGACCACGCGAGGGTTCCGCCGCCGGCGCCTGTTCCGATGATGATGACGTCGTACTTCATCGCGTCTCCCTCCTGGTCATTCGTCTTCTGTCGCGCCTGGGTTGGGATCGAGGCGCCCGCGCGCCCCGATCCCCTCGATTACTTGCTCGCGCTGTCGTGCTCCGGCGTGAGCGTCACCTCGATCACTTTCGCGGTCGGCGGATAGATGAAGGAATCGCTCACGCGACGCACGACGCCGTTCTCGACCGTGCCGGAGTCCCACGCCTTCTGACGCGGGCCTTGATCGGCGCCGAGGCCGGGCTCCTGATTCACCTCGGTGCCCGCGTCCCACAAAAGCAGCTTCGAGGTGATCGCTCCCGTGATCGGCTGGCCACCCTTGGTGAAGAGCGCGATGCCCTGCGTGTCGGGTGCGTAGAAGAGGTCGTTCGACTGACCGAACATCTGCACCAGCGAGAGCATCTCGCCCGGCCGCGCGGTGAAGGAGAGCTCGAAGCTCTGTCCGGGAAGGATCGGGCCTGGCTTGTCCATCCCAACCGGCGTGTTAAACACACCCATCGAGACCACGTCGGTGCTCCCCTTGAACGACTCCGCGAGCTTCGAGGGATCGCCGTCTTCCGCGAGAGCCTCGAGGCCCTTGCCCATGTCCTTCGTGCCCGGCGTGAAGAGCGGCGAGGTGCCGGTGTGTACGACATAGAGCCCGGGCGAAACCGGCGCCGGCGCGGTCATGCCGTTCGAGAGCTTCAAGGTCTCGGTGGTCGAGACGTCCTTGATCGTGAGGTGGAAGGTGACCGGCTTCGTCGTGTGATCGGCCGCGGCGAGCGTGGCTACGGTCAAGGCCGGGAGCCCCAGAAGGGCGAGCGAGGTCCTGCGCATCATGGCGTGCGTTCTCCTTTGCTTTCGTTTGAGTTGGATTTCGGCTTACGACTGCGAGAGGGGAGCGGTGGCGAAGTTGACGCCGAAGCGGCGGCACCAGATCGTGACCGAGCGGTACTTCGAGAGGTCGACATCGGGCGGCAGTTCATAATTCTGATCGCCGATGTTGCCCTTGAGCCCGCCCAAGGTCACGAAGCCCGCGCGGCGAACGGTGTCGTTGTCGGTCGCGTCGGGCGCGCCGACCAGATAGACCTGCACGTCCGGACCGTTCGAGGTCTTGAAGTCGGTGAAGCGAAGGACGCGCTTTCCGTCACTGGTCTCGTAGATCATCGCCTTGCCCTCGGTCTCGTGTGAAACCGCGTGGAACGCGCCGCTCGCGACCAGCGTCGGCTGCATGCTCGCCTGCGCCATCGACACCGGCAGCGCCTCGCTTACCGTCTGATTGATCCAGAGCCGCTCGGGGCGGAAGAGGGCCCAGCCCGTCACCAGGCCGACCGCGGCCACTCCCACCAGGAACACCTTCTTGTTCATCGCTGCCTCCTTCGTTCGGTTGTGTCGGCTCGAGGCTTCTCGAGCGCTTCACCGGAGGCAATGCGGGCGAAGCGCGGAGTGTTCCCGATGATTTTCCGAACGAAGGTTTCATGCGGGCAGGCGGGCGAGTAGAGTTTGCGCGCCTGTGAGCCGGGGTTGCTCCAAAGCGCCGCGCGCCGCTTGCGCGGTTCGGAGGTCTGAATGTCGCCGCGCAAAGCGATACTCGTTCTTGGGGTCCTCTTCCTCTTGGTCGCCTGCGGGGAAGACGAATCGACCGACCCTACTCCTTCAGACACGTCGCCTCCCGCGACGGTCGTCGATTTCTCCGGGCACGCCACGTCTCGTGCCAGCGTGATCTTGGGATGGACCGCGCCGGGCGACGACGGTGCTGCCGGGCAAGCGGCTCGGTATGAGATCCGCTACTCCGGCACCGCGATCACCGAGGCGAGTTGGCCGAGCGCCACCATTGCCGCTTCACCACCGACGCCGCAGATCGCCGGACGGCTCGAGCAGTTCGTCGTGCAAGGGCTCGAGCTTGGCCTCTGGCACTTCGCGATGAAGGCGGTCGACGACGTCGGCAATACGTCCGCGCTCTCGAATGTCGTAACGATCGAGCTGATCGATACGGTGGCGCCCGATCCAATCGACGATCTCGCGGCTTCCGCCCGCACCATCTCGACCATCACGCTCACCTGGACCGCGACCGGCAACGACGGTGCAACAGGCCGCGCGACCGCGTACGACCTGCGGTATGCGCAGACCGCGATCACCGAGCAAACGTGGGCGGAGGCAATTCCGATCGCGGGGCTCGCGGGTCCGGGGTTGCCCGGCGCGGAGGAGTCGTTCGTCGTGTCCGCGCTGCAGCCGAGTACGCTCTACTACTTCGCGATCAAGGCGCTCGATGCACGGCCCAACGCGTCGCCGGTCTCGAACCTGGTGAGCGAATCGACGACGACGCCGGGCCTGACGCAGATCACCTTCAGCCCGCATCTTTTCGGCGCGTTTGGTCCCGAGTGGTCGCCCGATGGAACGCGCATCCTGTTTCAGGCCGATTGGGCTGTTCCCGTCACGACTCAGTTGTACGTCGTCCCGGCGGCGGGTGGAGAGCCGACTCGATGGACTCCGCTCGACGAGAACGTGAACGGACCGGAGTGGTCGCCGGATGGATCGAAGATCGCGTTCGTGCGGTTTCGGCCCGAGGATGACTCGTTTCGCGACCTCGTGATCATGGACGCTGCCCCCGACGCGACGCCAACCGTTCTCGTCCCGAGCACACAGCTCGGCATCGGCACGCTGGCGTGGTCCGCGGACGGGACGAAGATCGCCTATCAGGTGATCGTCACAACTCCGCCGAGCTCGCTGATCGACCTCTATGTCGTGCCGGTTGCCGGCGGCGAGCCGGTTCGGTTGCGCACGGGGACGCACCTCGGCGAGCTTGATTGGTCACCCGATGGAACGCGCATCG
>CAZZAH010000213.1:3531-7409 GCA_964652115.1 uncultured bacterium
GGCGGCACGCCGCATCGCCTACGGCAAGACCACGACCTTGCGCGCCACCGATCGTCCGCCCGCGTCGAGCCGGATGAGGTACGCGCCAGGCGATAGAGGGCGCGTCCCAACGACTCGCGGGTCCCACTCCACCGCGTGGCGACCGGCGGAGAACCAGGCATCGGCCAGCGTGCGGACGCGGCGCCCGTTCACGTCGTAGACCGCGAGCGTTGCTGTCGCCGCCGCGTTCAGCTCGAACGCGATCTCCGTGGCGGACGAGACCGGATTGGGAGCGGGCGCATGAAGGAAAGGCAGGCTCGCGATCGATCGAAGACCGCCGGCATCCACGTCGCTCGGATTCCCCAGCACCGCGTTCGCGTCATCGTCGAGGATCTGCGTCAGCTCCGCGCGAGTCGCGCCGTATCCGCCCCACTGGTAGAAGACGAAGCCCCGCGTTTCGTTCGGCGCCACCAGACCGAGCTGCTTTTCGAAGAAGAGGTTCGGCATGTCGGTGCAGGTGCCGCTCGGGGTGATCGGATACTCGCCGGGGAAGTTGCCGAGCGCCGGCTGGCAGAGGAAGTGCGCGAAGGTCGGCATGGCCGCGACGTCGTCGCCCGGCAACATCACGCCGATCGAGTAGAACGAGGTGGCGTCGAAGGCGGCGAACCAGTTGCCGTCGATCTCGGACGGACCGCGCCGCGACTCGCCGCCGTAGGATGCGGGATCCACGGGCAAGATCCCTCGGTCGTCCTCGTCGCGGTTCGATCCGGCGCCGCTGCCGTAGAGCCACTGCTCGCGGCCCCAAACGAAGTCCATGTCGTGCGCGACCGCGTCGATGTTTCGCATGCGGTAGTCGTGGCGGAAGTAGCGACTCTCGGCGAAGAACTCTACCGTGCGCTCCACCGCGACCTTCTGCGCCAGACCGTATGCACCGCCGGAGAAGGTGCGGAAGGTGACGTGATCCGACTCGGCGAGCTCGAGCCACGAAAGCGCGTCGCCGCCCCACTTGATGTTGCTCTGGTAGGTGCCGGTGCCGTCGTCGTGCGCGACGTCGTCGAGGTGAACCGCCACGCGCTCCATGCAGTCGACGGTGTGGGGCGCGCCGCTCGCCTGATCGGTGACGTGAAGATCGACGAAGCAGGCCGGTCCATGCGGCGAGGAGAAGCCCGAGCCGAGCATTGCCGTGTGGATGTACCGATTCCAGATCAGGTAGCCGTTGCGGAAATCCCGGAGGCCGATGTCTCCGGTCTGGTAGCGATCGATGCGCGTGAGGCAAAGATCGCTCGGCGCGTCGAAGCTGATGTCGACGCGCGTGACGGTCGAGCCGGTCAGGTTGCAGTCGAACGCGATCACGTTGTCGACCAGGGAAAGGTTCGAGACGCCGGTGCCGCTCACCGCGAGGTTCGTGATCGGGTTCGTGCGCGGCAAGATCGGTATCCGGATCTGCGCGTTGCTCACCGCGGTCGAACGAACGAGTCCGAACTTCTCGATGCGATGGTGATAGCCGGCCCCCGGTCCATTCGGTGTCGCGTAGAACATCGTGTAGGCATCGGACGCGTCGGGCAGATCGGTGGTGGAAACGCCGGTCCAACGGCGCACGCTGTAGACGGAGACATTGCCCGATGGGTCGGAGCCCGAATCCGCCCCGCGGTAGGCGGCGGCGGTCACGCTGTAGGTGCCGGTCGGTCGCGCTTCGCCTTCGCCCGCGTCGATGTCGAACCGGCCGGTGTATCTCCCGTCCGAGCCGACGAGATCGGGGAGGACGCCGTCATCTCGCAGCCGCGCGCGCACGCGAGGGTTCGCGGCCGACAGGGCGATCACCGAATCGCAGTTCGCGACCGGCGTGCCGAGCAGCGAAACATCCGCCGTGACCGTGATCGCGCCGAACCAGGAGTAGGCGGTGCGATCGCAGCTCGTCACGACCGTAAGCGTGGAACGGTTGGCGCGAGTGCAGAGCAGCGCCAGCGACGCGTCGAAGAGGGCCGGCGGATCCTCCGGGTCGACGTAGCCGAGCGGCAGGTCAGGCGCGGTCGTGACGTCGTAGCCGTAGGGCTCCGGGCTCTCCTTGCCCCACGGATTCCAGGTGCGTGGGGTGGCCGACTCCGACGCATGCGTCGATGGAGTCGTCGCCATCAGGAGGAGGAGGATTGCCGGACCGTATCGGTGAGCGATCAACGGGCGACGGGTGCGATGCATCGTCTGCTCCGGGTGCGAATGCCGCGGGGTCGAACGCCTTTCGACCGACACGAGGGTAGCAGAGACGCGGGCGTGGATTCAGGCGGGATCTCTACTCCTCGCGCGGCGCGTCCCGCACGTAGATCGTTCGGCCCACCCGATCGATGTGCTCCTGGAGCGGCTCATGCCGGATCGACTCATAGCCTTGCACGTCGAAGGTGTATGGCAGGGGCAGCTCGTCCAGCTCGCCGCGGATGCGCGCCTCCGCGAGCGCGCTGAGCCTTCCCCACAGAGCGAGGTCGACATCAGAATTGGGGCGGGAGGTTCCCTTCGCGCGCGAACCGAAGAGCTTCGCGAGCTCCACCTCGGGGTGTCGGCGGAGCACGCCGCGGATCAGCTCGAGCTCATGCTCGGAAAGACCACCCTCGCTCACGTTGCTCGCTTCTCCCGCAGGCGAAAGTAAAGCGCCTCGACCGTGCTCAGATAGCGATTCGCGACCTCGCGAAGCGTGTCGTCCAGCAATGCCGTGTCGTAGCGATGGGAGAGTTGATTGCGCTGCTGGAGCATGTCGATCCAGGCTTGGCCATCGTCGATCAGCTGCGCGGCAAATGCCTCCTTGATCACCGACCGGGGTGTGACCTGATCGAACACGACCCCACCCAGGACGAGATAATCGCGCAGCGTCTTCCACGCGAGCTCGAAGGTGAACACGAATCGTTGGGTCAGGCCCGTCTTCTCCAGATCGCTTCGGAACGTCCAATCTTCTTCGCTCATTCCCTCCTGGAGCAGAAGGAAGGCTCGCTCGAAGTTCTGAAATCGCTGCTGCCAGCGTATGTCCTGATTCATCTGCGCTCCGCCGGAGTTTCGGTGGAATCTGGGCCGAGCGTCGCCCGTCCCTTGCATGGACGCCGAGCCTACGATCCGGCCTCGCCCCGGTCAATCGCGCCGGCCCGCGCCGCAGAACACGCAGGCATCGCCCGGCAGGTGGAGCAGCTTCGCGCAGTAGATCGCGCCGACGCGGCGTGTGCGACGGAACCACTCCGCGGCGAGGAGCATGCCGAGCGTCGGCGCCAGGAAGTAGAGCCAGATCGCCGTCCAGTCGTGCGCCCAGACGGCGGAGGCGACCGTGCGCGCGGGGTTCATGCTCATGCCCGAGATCGGCGCCTCGAAGGTGATGTAGCTCCAGACGAGCAGCCCTGCGCAGACCCCGGCCCAGCGCATCGCTCGCGGGTGATTCGCCACGCGAAGAACGACCGAGAGCAGGACGAAGGTGATCGCGACCTCCGCGCCGAAGGCGGCAACAAGGTGCGGACCCGGCCGCGTGGTCACGAAGTCGACGTCGCCCAGCCGCGCGCCGAGCAGTGCGCGCGCGAGCCCCACCCCGAGCGCGCCGCCCAGGAATTGCGCCGCCACATACGCCGCGAGATCACGCCCACGCACCTTCCCGAGATGGAAGAACGTCAGCGTGACCGCGGGATTGAAGTGCGCTCCGCTCCGCCGTCCGATCGGCGAGTAGATGAGGGCAACCGCGGTTGCCCCCATCGCGAGCCCCATCAATGCGCGCCGTGCGAGAGGATCGGCGAGTACCGTGACGATCGCCGAACTTGGATGAAAGAGCAGCACGCCGAAGCACGAGGCTGAGAGCATGAAGAGCCCGAGGCCGAGCGCTTCGAGCGCGTACTCAGGCCAGTGCCAGGTCGCTCGCGACATCGATCCGCGCCTCC
>CAZZAH010000214.1:0-5400 GCA_964652115.1 uncultured bacterium
CGCGCAGCGAGTCGGATCGTTGCGCCATCTCCGCCAGCGACGGCAGGTCGGTCGTGTCGGCCAACCAAACATGCTCGAGCCGCCCGAGCAGATCGCCGCTCGTCGATTCCCAACCGCGCACGCGCGGCGAGACCAGATCGACCTCCTCGCGATAGATGAGGAAGGCGGCCGGCCGATCGCGGCGCACGGTCGCCTCGACCTCGCGGTTGAGCGCCTCGACACGCGCCGGGTCGTCGGTGCGAAGCGCTTCGTCGATCAAGGCGTCGACCGAGAGGCTCTCGTAACGCCCGCCGTTCCACCGACCGCTCGAGGACCAGAGCGCCGAGAGATCGGGCGTCGGCGGCGGACGAAACCCGATCAACGCGAGCTGAAACTCCCCCGCCTCGTAGCGCGAGAAGAAGCTCTCGGCGTCGACCGGCTCCGGCTCGAGCAGAAGGCCGACCGCGAAGAGATCCTCCTCGATGAAGGTGAGGAGCCGCTCGCGAAACTCGTTCGTCTGGTCGTAGAGCACGCGCAGCTTGACCGGCGCCTCGATCACGACGCTCGAGTCGAGGCCGCCGGCGAAGAGGTTGCGTCCGCGCAGGCCGTCGCCATCGCCGTCGACCAGGCCGAGCTGATCGAGCAGCGCCTTCGCGCGCGCGAGATCGTGGCCGGCGGGCGGGTTCGCGCGCAGCAACGAGTCGAGGCGCGCCGCGGTCGAATCGATCGCCGTCCTTGCATCGCTCGGAGCGTCGGCGGGCGGAGGCGCGAGCGGCGTGGCCCCAAGCGGCGGACCCGCAGGTTCGAGGATCCCCGCCGCGACGCCGCCGAAGCGCGTCCCGCGCCAGGTCAGCAGGTTCGAAAGCAGCCGCTCGCGATCGATCGCCAAGGTCACCGCCTCGCGCATCGCCGGCGAGAGGGTGGCATCACCATCGCGAAAGACGAGCAGCTCGACCGACGCGACCTCACCGTGGCGCGCGTTCACCGTCGCGTCGTTTCCGATCCAGCTCGCGAGATGGAAGACCGGCACGTCGCTCGCGTAATCCGCACGGCCCATCGCGACGCGAAAGACGCGCGAGTCGGCCCCCGGGCAAGGCTCGAGCAGCAGACGACGCACCCAGGGCCGAACGCCGTAAGGGAGGAGCGGATTCGCGCGCAGCGTGAGGTTCTTCCCCGTCAGGTTCTGCGGAATGCGGTAAGCCGCGCCCGAAGGGGGCGGACCACTCGTGACCGCGGAGCCGGCGCGTTCGTTTCGCCCCTCGAGCCACGATGCCGCCAGGATCGGATGGGACGCGATCTCCCAGCCACGCCACTCGGCGACATCGCCGCGAAGAAAAAAACGGACGGTGCTGTCATCGAGCGCCTCGACGCGCAGGAGCTCGGAGCCGCGCCTTCCGCCGGTGCTGCCGGCGCGTGGCGCGGGCGCGGCGAAGAGCGAGGCCTTGAGGTAGGCGTCATAGCTCGCCGCGACGTCGCGCGCGCCGATCCGCGTCGTGTCCTCCCACACGCGGTCGTGGCGCATGCGCAGGGTCAGGCTGTGCTCCTCCGGCGACCAGCTCCAGACGCGCGCGAGATCGCCACGCACGATCGGCGGACGAGCTCCTCGCGCCTCCAAGCGCAGCAGCGACGGATGCAGGCCGTCCCACATCTCGGGCTGAAAGGAATTCCGCCCCTGAAGCGGATGGAGCGAGAGCTTGAGCGGCGCGATCGGGACGAGGAGCGTGCCGCCCGGTCGAGGGCGCGCCTCCGTCTTGGTGCGATGCGCGCTCGACGCGGCGTCCTCACGCGTGCGACCGCAAGCGCCGAGCGACAGGAGCGCGAGCAACATCGCCAGGGAGACCGCCGCGCGCGGGCCGCCTCGCCGCATCAACGCGAACGCCGTCGAACGAAGCGCGCCGATGCTTCCGTGAGCGCGAGCTGACGAAGCCAGTGGTCGACCAGCACCAGCGCCGCCATCGACTCGACCATCGGCACCGCACGAGGGAGCACGCAAGGATCGTGTCGGCCACGCGCCTCGAGCACGCGCTTTCGGCCGCGCCGGTCGACCGTCTCCTGCGGCTTTCGAATCGTCGCGGTCGGCTTGAAGGCGACGCGAAAGACGATCGGCTCACCGTCCGAGATGCCGCCTTGAATGCCGCCCGAGCGATTGGTGCGCGTGCCGATCCGGCCCGGCTTCGCAACGTAGGCGTCGTTGTGGCTCGAGCCCGAGAGGCGCGTGCCTTCGAAGCCCGAGCCGATCTCGAAGCCCTTGGTCGCGGGGAGCGAGAGCATCGCCTTCCCGAGGTCGGCCTCGAGTCGATCGAAGACCGGCTCGCCCAGGCCCGCAGGCACGCCGCGAATCACGCACTCGAGAATGCCGCCGAGCGAATCGCCCGCGCGCCGCGCCTCGTCGATGCGCGCGATCATCCGCTCCGCCGCGTCGAGCTCGGGGCAGCGCACGATCGAGCGATCGACCTCCGCGCGCGTCACGGTGAGCGGATCGATCGCGCCGCCCTTGCTCGCGCGGGACTTCTTCGCCACGCCTCGCGCCGCACGCGCGGGCGCCTCGCGCAGCGGATCGAGGAACCTACCTTCGACATCGCCCACTCGGCGGACATACGCGACGATCTCGATCCCCTCCGCCAGGCGAAGGATCTTCTCCGCGACAGCGCCGGCGGCGACACGGCCGATCGTCTCGCGCGCGCTCGAGCGACCGCCGCCCTGCCAGCTCCGGAAGCCGAACTTCGCGTCGTAAGTGAAGTCGGCGTGGCTGGGACGATAGAGCTCCTTCATCTCCTCGTAAGCGCCCGGGCGCGCGTCCTCGTTTGCGACCCACATCGCGATCGGCGTGCCGAGCGTGAGGCCTTCGAACAGCCCGGAGACGATCTCGACGCGATCGGCCTCTTGCCGCGGCGTGGTGATGCGGCTCTGGCCGGGACGACGGCGATCGAGCTGCGGCTGAATGTCGGCCGAAGAAAGCGGAAGACGCGCGGGACAACCGTCGACGACCACGCCGACCGCGCCGCCGTGCGACTCACCGAAGGTCGAGATCCGAAACAGGGTGCCGAGGACGCTGCTCATGGCGCGAGAACCTAACATCCGCCCCTCGCCTGCTCAAGGCGGGCGAGGCGTGCTACCCTGCGCGCGCATGGCGAACCCGAGCTACAAAGCGCTCTACCGTCGCGCGCAGTTCCTCTACCAGCTCGGGCGCGATCTGGAGCGCCTCGCCACACAGCACGATGCCTCACGCGTGGTGCGCTTCGCCCTGCGTGGGCTCGGCGAAGCGCTCGAGGCCGACGTCGCCTTGCAGGTCGACCTTCGCTACTCCGATCAGAGCTTTCGCCCGCCGTCGCGCCTCGCCCTCTCGCCCAAGGGGATGAAGTGGGTCGAGCGCGCGGAGAGCGGCGACGCGAAGCAGGAAGAGGCGCGCCTCCTCGAGCAGTGCCGCGACTTCATCCAGCGAGGCATCGGGCCCGAGGATCGGGAGCTCCTGCTGGTCAAGGTGTCGATCGGTGAGCGCGTCGCCGCGGTGCTCGGCTATCGGCGACCGGGTCGAAACTTCGGCCGCGCCGACGCCACCCTCGCGCAGAACGCGGCCGAGATCGTGAGCCACCATCTTCGTCAGCGCGCCAACGAACGCGCGCAGGGGCTCAAGGAGAAGATCTACGGCAAGCTCCTGAGCGAGCTCCGGCCGAAGGATGTGCTCTACCAGTTGCTGCACGGGCTCGAACGCTTGCTGCAGTACGACCACAGCGGAACGGTGCTGCTCTTGAACGCCGGCGGCACGCAGCTCGTCCTGCAAGCCGAGATCGTCACCTGGACCAAGGCGAAGTCGACACGAGTCGGTCGCGCCTATCCGGTCACGACGGAGGTGCTCGATTGGATCGGCGCGCGACGCGGCCCGCTCCTCCTTCGCGGACACGCGATGGCGGCGCCGGAGGAATCGTCGAGCTTCAACGATGCGCTGCCGTCAGCGCGCTTCCCCGAGGCACTCCTTCAGGCTCTCGATGACCGAAGCGATCAATCGCCCGCGCCCGGCGCGCGAATCGTGGCGCCGCTTCTTCGCGGCGATCGCGCGCTCGGACTTCTGCAGATCCAAGGACGAAGCGCCGCGGCCTTCACCGCGGATGACCTGGCGCTCTTATCGCCCTTCCTTCCGTTGGCCTCGGCGTCGGTCTACAACTCGGAGCTCTATGAAACGCAGCACGATCTCCTGATCAGCGCGGAGCGGAAGGTCGCGCTGGCCGACCTCGCGCGCGCGATCTCGCACGATCTGAACAACGCCTTCGGCGTGATGCTGCCGCTCCTCCAAGCGCTCAAGCGCGACCTCACCGCACGCGTGATCGAGCTCGAGGAGGTCGAGCGCGATCTCGAGGTGGTGACGCACTACGCGGAGATGAGCGCTCGAATCTTCAAGGGGCTCCTCTCGGTCGCGCGCGGGCGCGCGGAGTCGCCGCGGTGGATCGATCTCGGCGTCGTGATCGAGGCAATCCTCACGATGCTCGGCCCAAGCCTGATCGCGAAGCATGTGGTGGTCGAGCATCGGAAGCACGATGCGGTGCCGACGATCTTCGCGCGACGCGGCGAGATGGAGCAGCTGATCCTGAACCTCCTCTACAACGCGCGCGACGCGATGCCCGAAGGCGGCCGCCTCGAGATCTGCAGCATGGCCGACGGCGAAGGCATGCGGCTCGAGATCCGCGACACCGGCGTCGGCATCCCGGCCGAGATCCGGAGCAAGATCTTCGAGCCCTTCTTCACCACCAAGGAGTCGGGCTCGGGCCTCGGCCTCGACATCTGTCGCTCGATCGTGTGGGACTACGATGGCCGCCTCGAGCTCGACGCCGCGTCCGACGGCGGCACGGTCGCGACGGTGTGGCTTCCACGTCAGGCGCGCGCGTGGGCGGCGGCCGCGGCGGCGGCGACTCCGGGCTACCTCGGCAACGTGAGCGGCGGCGACGGCGCGCAGAGCAGGTCGAATCCGACGCGGACGGACGCGTAGATGCCGGAGCGCGATCTTCGCCCGCTCCTCTTCGCCGGGCGCGTGCCGCCCGCGCAAGGCGAGAAGCGCCGCGTCCTCGTGGTCGACGACGAGCCCGGCATGCGCTATGTGGCGCGTCGCGTGCTCGGCCGGCGCTTCGAGGTGATCGAGGCCGCGTCGGGCGAGGAAGCGCTCGAGCTCCTCGAGAAGGGCAACTTCCACCTCGCGGTGGTCGACGTTCGCCTGCCCGGCATCTCGGGCCTCGAGCTTCTGACCGCGATCAAGACTTGTGCTATGGGCATCGACGTCATCGTGGTCACCGGCTCCGCCGCCGATCCGGACGAAGCGCTCGAGGACGCGGTGAGGCGCCAGGCCTTCTTCTTCCTCCGGAAGCCCTTTCCGATGACGGTGCTCGAGACGCTCGCCGATCGCGCGGCCGAGCGGCAGGAGTTGGAAGAGCG
>CAZZAH010000214.1:5500-7394 GCA_964652115.1 uncultured bacterium
ATGATCACCGGCATCGTGAAGAGCCAGGTGCGGAGCCTCTCGAGCGAGATCTCGGACCCGGGCTCCGTCCTCTTCTCGCTCGAGGAGGAGCTCTCGCGGATTCGCATCGGCTCCTTCCTGACCGCGATGCTCGTCTTCGATCGGCCGGCCGAGGGCGAGGTGCTCTACGCGGGCGCCGGGCATCCGCCGATCCTCGCCTTGACGCCGGGAGGGTCGGTGGTCGAGCTCCCTTCGACCGGGATCCCGCTCAACACCGGGCTTGGCGTCGTGCCTCGGGAGACCTCCTCGACCGCGCGGCGGGCCGGGCTCCGTCTCCTGCTCCACACCGACGGGTACGGCGAGGCGGCCGACGGCAAGGGCCGCCACTTCGACGAGCCGGAAGAGGAAGGGGGCTCCGCCTTCGACCGCGCCGTGCTCGAGGCCCTCTCCGCCGACTCGGCCGAGGAAGGCCTGAAGCGCCTCGAATCCGCCTGGACCCACTTCGTCCCCGGCGGCCGTGGCGAGGACGATCGCGCGGCCGTCCTCGCCCGCCTACTCTGATCCCCGACGGCGCCTACCGGCTCCAAGTGAGCGTCGGTGGAGCGGCCGCACGCTGTGGCCGAGAGTGTGCGAACCGGGATAAGATCTCAGCCCAACATCCGGGTGGAAGTCGAAGAGCTCCCGAAGGCGACACCCAGGTGCGTCCAGCCTGCTGACAGAGGAGGATGCCCATGAAGAGATTGCCAGCGCTTCTCGCCATTGCGGCGACGGTTTCGATGTTCAGCACCGCCAGGGCCGCGGACTCCGCAAAGGTCTACAACGGCACCGACCCGGTCGACACGAACCTGATCCTCCCGACGGACGGGACCGGCTGCGGGCCGCTTCTGCTGAACTCGGACGGGAGCTACGAGAACGCCTATGCGTGGCAGTATGGCGGGATCGCCCGCCCGCTCTACGGTGCGTTCGCGGAGTGCTACAGCACCACCGGTCAGGATTGGATTTGCTCCGTGGTGTTCGACCTGACCCAGATCGGCAATCAAGCCGGTCAGTCCATGGAAGTTTACGTGTGGGCCGATGATGGCGGCATTCCCGGCAACGTGATGTGCGGCCCAGCGCACTTCACCCCAGGCACGATCGCCTTCTGGCCGAACCTGAGCCGTCACGTCTTCGATCCGGATCCTAACTATTGCTGCTGGCACGGTCCATTCTGGGTCGGCTACTGGGGCGTGTGGCCGGGCGAGCCCGCAGGCTGGTTTGTCGGCGCTGACCTCGATGGCCCCGGCGGTTGCCCGATGACCAACATCGCTCCCGGCATCGGCTTCCCGACCGGCTGGACGAACACGAGCCAGGTCTGGGGACCCACGCAAGCCCTCGGCATCGGCTGCGAGCTCGAGGACTGCCACGACTCGCCGGTGGAGCAGACCACTTGGGGGGCGGTCAAACACCTGTATAGCCACTGAGCGCGATACGGCATCGCGAGGCGTGATCGAGTCGACGGTACGCCTCGCTCTCCTCGCCGTGGTCCCCAATGTGCGGAGGGGCCGCCCAAAAACTGGCGACCAGGATCAGAGATGCACTACAATTTTCGATGTTGTGCATCCATCCCCTGTTCTCGTCGAGGACAGGAACGCCAGCGCGGCGCCGCGGCCGCGTCTCCACGCGTCTTCAGGAGGAAATCAGGAGAATGAACATGCCCTCGACCCGTCCGGGAGTAGCCCCCCGCCCGGTTTCTAGAGGTGGACGTACCGCGCTCGGCACGTCGGGCCTCGTGGCAGCGGCGCTCGTCGGTGGCTTCTTGGCTGGAACGCCGGCGCAGGCCGGTCGCATCCATCCAGCACTGCAGGAAGAGCTTTCCCACCTTTCCCTCAACGAACAGGCGAGCGCGATCGTGATCCTGAAGGATCAGGTCGACCTC
>CAZZAH010000215.1:0-7376 GCA_964652115.1 uncultured bacterium
CGCTCTTGAACGTGACCGCGGGGCCGTTCAACAACGGCAGCGACCCTGATGGTGGCGCGATCGCCTCGGCGGAGTATCGGGCCGCGCTCATCAATCAGCTCGGGGACTTCGACGCGTACACCTTCTCCGGTACAAACGGAGATCGAATCGTGTTCGGAGCCCTGGCGACCGCGGGCGCGCTCAACACCACGATCTACCTCTATCCGCCGAATGGGGGCGCGGCGGTGATCGACACGCAGACCGGTGATCGACTCGACGCGCAGCTCACCGTTACCGGCACCTACACCCTGGTAGTGCAGGACTACGGGCTGACGAACCTGGGTAGCTATCACGTCTCGTTCATGAATGTCACGGCCGGGCCCTTCGCCAATGGGGCCGACCCCGATGGTGGGGTCATCTTCTCCGGCGATTCACGGACCGCACAGCTTAACCCCGCGCCCGATTTCGATGCCTTCCGCTTCAGCGGCGCGGCAGGCGATACCGCGAAGGTGACCGCGGTGACCACAGCGGGCGCGATCAACACGACGATCGTCCTCTATCCGCCGAACGGCGCGCCCTCGGTCATCAACACCTCCAACGACACCGTGACCCACGTGCTGACCTTGACCGGCAACTACACCATCCTGATCGAGGACGTGGGCCTGAACGACACCGGTTCGTACAACTTCAGCTTCACCAAATCGGGCGGCACGACGGATGTGTCGGATGGCGAGTCGTTCGACCGAGAGCAGGTCGTGGTCACGGCAGCCTTTCCGAATCCCTTCTCGGCCTCGGTTCAACTGCACTTCTCGCTCCCGAGCAGGGGAATGGCACAGGCCCGGATTTTCGACGCGAGCGGCGCATTGGTTCGGACCCTCGCGTCGGAAGAGCTCGAAGCCGGTCGCCACACCTATGCGTGGGATGGGCACAACGACCGCGGGGTCGCGACCGCCAGCGGGATCTACTACCTCGAGCTTCATGCGGGATCGAAGGTCGAGCGGCAGCGACTCGTCCGCCTGAAGTAGCGAGGCCTGCTTTCAGCGCTGCTCGCGCTGAAGTTGATCGAGCGTGACCTGCGCGGCGAGTCCGGCAATCGGATCGTCGCGCAGCGCGCGATAGCCGGCCGTCGCCTCCTTCGCATTGCCGTGCACGAGCAAGAGATCCGCCGCCCGGAGCGCGACGCTCTGTTCCCAAGCGTCATTGGCTAGCGCTTGTCGAGCGTTCACCACCGCGGCGAGCGTGCGCGCCCGCCGGAGCGGAAGGGAGCCGACCGGTGCCGTCCTCGCGATCTCGACTGCCTGCGCCACCCCCTCCGTCACCTTCCCCAGTTCGTAGCCGACGTACGCAATTCCCTCCGCGGCGGAGAGCAAGGTCGGATCGATCGCGTGCGCCTCGCGGAAGAGAACAAGCGCCCGTTCCTTCCGCCCGGCGATTTGCTCGAGCTGGGCGAGGCTCACGCGGCCGATCGCGGTCTGTGCGTCGAGCCTGACCCCGCGTTCGACGTGAGCACGCGCCTCGTCGTATCGGCCCTCTCGAGCGAGCAGAGTTCCCAGGTTGATCTCGGCCTTGGCGAGGGTCGAATCGAGCGCGAGTGCCTCGGCATAGCGCTCCTTCGCATCCTCGAGACTCTTCGACCGCTCCGCCAGCACTCCCAAGCGATAGAGGTACTGTCCGTCGCTCGATTTCACATCGATCCCCGTGGCCGAGATCAGAGAGAGCGCAAGGACGAGCAGCGCCGTCACCGTGGCGATGGTTCGACGGCGAGGGGACACGCGTCCGAAGTGGGCCGCGGGGGCCACGGCCAATAGCGTCAGCCAGGGCACGAGCACCAGGCGAAAGCGCGCGGTGACGAAGAAGATCGCGATGGCGAACGCCGCCAACGCGAGCGATGCAAGCATCCAGCGCACGCGTCGATCGCTCCACGCGATCACGACCCCAAACGCGGCGAGCGCGACCAAGAGCGCCATGCCCGGAAGCGGCGCGCGCAAGATCGATGCGTAGCGGGATTCGAAGCGAAGTGACTCGACCTGTGAAATCTCGTGTGCGGAGATCACGAAGCCGAGCTTCCGTGCAAAGAGAGCGACGGTTCGAACGGGCGCGCGGCTCATCGCTCGGAGCGCTTCGCCGGTCCAGTAGCGGTCGGCGCGGCCGGGAGGAAGCGGCGCGTCTCCGGACCAGGCGCCGCGTGCGCGAAGCACGGCCTCGGCCGCGGCGTTTCCGAGTAGATCACGATCCTCGCGCATGCCCGGAGGTCTCACATAGGCGCCGTTCGCCTCGGGTCCGTTACCGATGTAGAGGTTGATTCCGCGATTGACCGCGATCGGTGTCCAGGACTTGCCGGCGATCCCGTTGTACGCCAGCGAGGCCGCAAGCGGGATCGCGAGGCCGAGCACGAGCGGAGCGACTCTCCGCATCCGGTCGCGCCCCACTTCGATGAAGGGAATGACGAGGAAAGGCAGCACCAACAACAGAGCCGTCGGCTGCGCCAGGCCGAGCAGGCCCCCGACCAATCCCGCGAAGAAGGTGCGAAGGCGGCTCGCCGAACCGGTCCAACTCGGCACCACGAGGAAGAGCAAGAGAGCCGACAGCCACATCGACCACACGCTCGGGAGCAGCTCTCCGGTGAAGAAGATCGCAGGCTTATACAGTGCAAGCAGGAGCCCCGCGATCCAGGCGGCCCGCGCCCCCCAGAGCCGCTCCGCGCTCCAGCTCACGAGCAGCACGGACAGGGTCGCCGGCAGGAGCTGCAGCCACAGTGCTCGCACCGGATCCGGCCCGAAAATCGCGTAGACTACGCCCAGGATCACCGGGAAGAACGGCGCCTGACTGAAAGGCGCCTCGCCCAGGCCATGTCCGCTCGCGATCGCCCTTGCCCATCGGTCGTAGATTTCGGTATCGAGGCCAAGCTGTGTCCAGAAGGGATTTTTCGCGCCCTGGATGAGGTAGGCCGCGCGAACGAGCAACGCGAGGAGCGAGGTCGCGAACGCCGGAAGCGGTAGCCTCCACCGCGCGGAAGAAGGAGCCTCGCTCAGCTCGTCGTCTCCTCGATCGCGGCCAGGCGATGCCCCGCGATGCGAACGTCGCCGCGCCGGTGGGTCCACGCAAGGCGATCGAAATGCTCGAGGAGCGGCACCGCTTGCTTACGCGAAACGCCGAGCACTTCTTTGAGCTCGGCCACGGTCATCTCGGAACGCGTGGCGAAGTAGTCCTGGATTCGCACTCGCGCGCCGCGAATCGTTTCGGCCGTCACCAGGATGTCGCCGGGCAAGCGCACCACCGAATCCTCGGCGATCAGGAGCGCGAGCAGCTCCGGTGCCTCCTTCTCGTTCGCGAACGCGTCGAGCAGCTCCTTCTGGCTTGGGCCGGAGTGGCCCGCCTTGGTCAGCTCCCCCAAGAGCCGATCGCGAAGCTTGGTCTGCGTTGCGTTGAGCGTGAGCTCAGGCCCACTCCGCCGCAGACGATCGCCGCGCACGAAGAGCCGGCCCGCGCCGATCTCCGCTTGCAGCCATGCCTCGGCCAGATCGGGATGGATGCGCGAATCGAGGCGGCTCTTGATCTCGCTCTTCTGCGGCCCATAGCGAAGCGACTGCGCGCGCTCCTGCTCGAGGATCAACGCCGCGAGCGCCGCGCCCGCCTCGTCGTACTGCTCGCGCGCGATGAGGCGCGTCTTGCCGACGCGGCGAAGTCGATCGGCTTTCAGAAGGCCTTCGACCGCGAGCTTGATCTCGGCCGGCGGCTGTCCGAGCTGCTGCGTCAGATCGGCCTCGATCAGCCCGATGCCCCCCTTCGCGCGTACGCGCTCGACCACGCGATCGTCGAGGGTTCCTTCCTCGGCCACACGCAACGCCGCAAGGTCTTCGGCCCGATAACGACGACGCCGCGCGCTCGAAACGTCGAGCACCTTCCCGCCGCCCAAGGTCGCGATCGGCGAGAAGCTCCGCACCACGAAGCGATCGCCACGTTCGGCCACGATCGGCTCCTCGAGCTGGATCTGCGCGAGGCAACTTTCTCCCGGCTTGAGCTCCTCCGCCTCGAGCAGGACGACGCGCCCCATCACCTCACTCGCGCCGAGGTAGAAGCGCACGCGCATGCGGTGCGGGATCGCCTTCGGCAGATCGCGCAGCGCGCGCAGGCGAACGTCGATCTTCTCGACCGGCTCGAGCGATTCGTCGAGCACCAGCCAGTCGCCGCGCTCCGCTTCCTCGCGCGAGATGTTGTGGAGGCAGACCGCCACGCGCTGCCCCGCGATCGCCTCGAGCACGCGCTCGTTGTGCACCTCGAGCGCCTTGATCCGCGTCTTTCGCTCGCGCGGGAGCAGACGGATGGTGTCGCCTTCGCGGAGCTGCCCGCTCCAGAGCGTGCCCGTGACCACGGTGCCGAAGCCTTCCATGGTGAAGACGCGGTCGACCGGCAAACGCACGAAGCGCCCACGCGGCTGCGCTTCGTGCGCATCGAGCTGCGCGTCGAGGATGCCGAGGAGTTGCTCTCTCCCCTGCCCGGTCACGGCCGAGATCGGCACGATCGGCGCACCGCGAAGGAGCGTTCGATCGACGAAGGTGCGCACCTCGCTCGTGATCAGCTCGAGCCACTCGCTGTCGACCAGGTCGACCTTGGTCAAGGCGATCACACCGCGTTCGACCCCGAGCAGCTGGAGGATGTCCATGTGCTCGCGCGTCTGCGGCATGATCCCTTCATCGGCCGCGATGACGAAGAGGATCAGGTCGACGCCGCCCGCGCCCGCGAGCATGTTCCGGATGAAGCGCTCGTGCCCCGGCACGTCGACCACGCCGCACTTCCGCCCCGAGGGAAGGTCGAGCGACGCGAAGCCGAGCTCGATCGAGATGCCGCGCTTCTTCTCTTCCTTCAGTCGGTCGGTGTCGACGCCGGTGAGCATCTTGATGAGGAGGGTCTTGCCGTGGTCGATGTGTCCGGCGGTGCCGATGATCGCGGTGCGTGACATGGTGGCGGGAGGGTAGCAAAGGGCTCGCTCGCGAGCCAGGCGGCGGCTACGCGAGCGGGTCCCAATTTGAGGGGAGGCTAGTCGAGCAGGACGATGCGGCGGGTTTCGAGCGTCGCACCCGAGCGCGCCTCGAGCCAGTAGCTGCCCGCCGCGACGCCGAGCGCACGAAGATCCCACTCGACCGGCACGCCGCCGCGAACTTCCCGCTCGCCGAGCACGCGGCCACCCGCGTCGATCAGCCGGATCCGCCAATCCCCCGCATCGCGCGGCGAGAGAAGAACGCGTTCGCGCGCGGGATTCGGTCCGAGCTCGATCATGCCCGCGCCCGTGATCGGCGCGTTGACGCCGCTCGTGCCTTGAAGCGTGACCTGGCTCCAGGTGCCCGTGTTCGCATTGAAGCTGAAGGCGGTCGCGCCGCACCAGAAGAGCGCGATCTCGCCGCTCGCCGCGCCGCCTTCGATCGTGTTGGCGTCGCTGTGCTCGTACCAGCTGCCGAGGAATCCGCTGTAGGCCTGCGCTTCGCCATCGCCCCAGACGAGCGCGACATCACCCGAGCCCGCGACGCTCACCCCCGCGGTCGCGCCGAGGTCTAAGTGCACCCACGCGCCCAACGCAGGATCGAAGGAGTAGGCCGAGCTCGCGGTCCAAACGAGGCCCAGTCCATCGCTCGCGATGCCGCCGAGGCAGGGACCATCGAGGTCCTGCGTGATCCAGGTGCCCGGCGCGGAGAAGAAGGCGTAGGCCTTCGCCGCCGACCACGCGAGGCCAAAGCTGCCCGCCGATCCGCCTCCCGCGACCACCTCGCCCGCGGGAAGGCTCATCGTCTTCCAAACCGTCCAGTGCGCCGCGCAGCCGTAGAGCGTGGTCGAGGACCAGAAGACCGCGGTCGCGCCTTCGACCTCCTCGCCGCCTGGAGTGCCGGCGTAAACGGTCGACACCCAGCGGTCGTTGGTCGAGTTGTAGAGGAAGATCTTGGTCGAGCTGCGAAGGTAGCCGAGGAACTCGCCCGCCATGCGAACGACCGCGGGGCTATCGAGGGTGCGAGGGGTCCAGACGTTGGTGGTCGCGCTGAAGCCATAGGCCTGGGACGGCGTGTCGACGAGACCGACCTTGCCTGCCGCCGCGCCTGAGGTCGCGCACGTCGGTCCGGCGGCGGAAAGCCAGCAGAGCAGCGCCGCGCTGATCGAAAGCGCGCGCCGAAAACGCACGGGAGTCGCTTGCATGGGAAGCCCTCGATGCCCCAGCAAGCAAAGCACCCTGCGTGCCACGCGAGCCCGGCGCCACCGAGAGACCCGGACGCCGCGCTCTCGGCGCGCTTCGGCGTCTCGACGATCGCGGCTCGGAAGCCCCGGGAGCACCGCCCGAGCCGCATTCTGCATCGCTCGTCGTGCGCGCCGCCCATCGCGTCCGCGCGTCGACCCAAAGGCCTAGCGCAAGATCACCGTGAGCGCGTCCTCCATCTGCTGCCACCGCTGCTCGAGCGACCCGGTGTAGCCGATCGAGATCCGCACCAGGCCTTGGGAGATGCCGCACTTGGCCTGCTCCTCCGGCGAGAGCTCGCTCGAGGTCGAGCTGGCCGAGCAGGACATCAGCGTGTCGAAGTAGCCGAGGCTGACCGCCATGTACCCGAAGCGATCCTTGTTCTGGAGCAGCTCCATCAGCTCGTTCGCCCGCTCGGCCGTGCCGAGGTCGAGATCGAAGATGCCGCCGAGCCCGTAGCCCGGATTGGCCATCGAGGCGAGGAGCGCATGCTGCGGATGGTTCGACAGCCCTGGATAGAGGACGCGAAGCCCGCGCTCCGACAGGCGCTGTGCGAAGAAGTGCGCACGGCGGCTGTGCTCGGCCACGCGGATGCCGAGATGCGGAAGGCGGAGCGAGAGCTCGAAGGCGTTCCGAGGATCCATCGTCGGGCCGAGAAGCATCAGTGTGCCTTCGCTCGTGTCCATCAAGCTCGAGATGAAACTCTGTGAGGCGCAGATCGCGCCCCCGATGATATCGGACGCGCCGCTCACGAACTTGGTCAAGCTGTGCAGCACGACGTCGGCGCCGTGCTTCGCCGGGGTGACGATCAGCGGGCAGAAGGTGTTGTCGACCACCAGCCGCGCGCCGTGCCGATGCGCGATCTCCGCCAGCTTCGGGATGTCCGACACGACCAGGGTCGGATTCGAGGTGGTCTCGCAGTAGAGCAGCTTTGTCCCCGCCTGGAACGCCGCCTCTACCGCCTTCAGATCCGCGATGTCGACGAAGGTCACGCGGAGCCCCATTTTTCGCGGCAGGAGATGCTCGAAGAGAGCGAAGGTGCCGCCGTAGATCGTGTCGCCCGACACGATGTGGTCGCCCTGATCGCAGAGGCCCATGATTGCGGTCGAGATCGCGCCCATTCCGCTCGCGGTGCAGTAGGCGGCCTCGGTCCCTTCGATCGCCGCGAGCTGGCGTC
>CAZZAH010000216.1:0-7367 GCA_964652115.1 uncultured bacterium
ATCTGGCGAAAGGGCGAGCTCTCTCCGGAGCGCGAGCTCGATCGAAAGGAGATCGTGATCACCGCGCTCGGCGACACCGCGCGCGCCGACTCGATCACGACCTCGTTCGGCATCCCGCAAACGCCGGACGAGAAGTATCCCGTGCCGCCTCGTTATCACATTCGTTACGACGGTGGTCTTTCACTCGAGGTGCGACTTCCCGCGGTGAACGATTCGGTCGGCGTGGTGCAGAACACCTTCTCTCGTCGCGTGCATGCGTGGTGGGCCGACCTCAAGGACGCTCTGCAGCCTTCATCGGCGGATCGAATTCGCGTGCGTGTAATCCTCTCGAAGGACGACGCGAAGTCGCTCTATCGCGCGATCCCGCCAAACACGAAGCTGCTCATCCTTCCTTCCTCACCAGCGTCATAACTCCCGCCGAGGCGCCGGCATGCGCGAACAGCCTCCGGTTTCGGCACTCTGGCAATCCAGCAACAGTAGGCATTTTAATGAGTTAGGTGCGATCAAGCTCCCCTCCCGTGAGAGGCAACGAAACCTTGTCTTTTGGAAGGGGCCGTGTGTAATATCCGCCGGGTCCAGTGCCACCCCGGGCACTGGTTTACGCCGTTTTTGAAGGGGTGTCACAGCTCTGGACGCGTGGAACAGTCAAGTGATCGCAAGGAGGTTCGAATCATGGACCGTGTGAGGAGGGGGCTGCGCAATTTGAAGTTTGCGGTGCCCTTGCTGAGTCTTCTGATCCTGGTCATGGCGGGTTGTGCAAAGCCGCCGCAAGTGGACATCGATGCGGCTAAGGGCGCCATCGACTCCGCCGTCGCGGCAGAGGCGAAGGATTACGCCGGGCCGTCGCTGCAGGCCGCGAACGATTCGTGGGCGGCGCTGCAGACGGAGCTCCAGGCCCAGGAGTCGAAGTTCGCCCTCTTCCGCTCCTACAAGAAGGCCAAGGAAATGGCCGCGACGACGAAGGCGGCGGGCGAGAAGGCGACGGCCGACGCCAACGCTCAAAAGGCGAAGGTGAAGGACGAGTGCACTGCGATGATGGCCACGGCCCAAACGTCCATCGATGAGGCGAAGGCGCTCCTCGAGAAGGCGCCGAAGGGCAAGGGCGAGAAGGAGGCGATCGAGGCTCTGAAGGCAGAGCTGACCGGCGCCGAGACCAGCCTGGCGGATGCGAACGCTGCGTTTTCCAGCGGCAAGTATCTTCAGGCGAAGTCGAAGCTCCAGGCGGTCGTGAACGCTGCGAACGACGTGAAGACGCAGGTTCAGGCCGCGATCGACGCCAAGATGGGCAAGAAGTAGTTCTTCCCGCGATCAGCGAAGGGGCGCGACCGAGTCCGGTCGGGCCCTTTCGTTTATCCTCTCCGAACACTCCCTCCCGCTTCCCGAACAGGGTAGGATTGCGGAACCGATGCGGCATCGCCGCCATCGAGTTCTATCCCGGCACTGGCCAAGTCCATCAACCCGACCGAAACTAACGGCATGATGCACCAAGCGCTAAGAATGGAATCTTTGGGCCAGGATCCTCGACGTCGCTCACGGAAGGCGCGCATGGCGTGGATCCTCACGGGGGTGCTCGTCCTCGGGCTGCTCGTGGCGGCGGCGATCCCCATCATGCAGGGGAAGACGGAGTACCCGGAGTTCACCCTCGCGGCCTCGGTCCTCGCGGTGCAAAACGCGCGGGACGCCGGGGTTGAATCGTGGGTGCCCGAGTTGATGTCCGACGCCGAGCAGACCTTGAAGGACGCGCAGCTCCGCGCTCGCCTCGAGCACGCCAAGATCCTCCCCCTCCGCGACTACACCTTCACGCGCACGCTCCTCGAGCAGGCGCAGGCGAAGGCGAAGACGGCCCTCGAGGAGGGTACCCGGGTTCGCGGGGAAGCGCGGACCGCAAGCGAGGAGGCGCGGGATCGCGCGCAATCGTTGGTCGGAACGACGGTCGAGTTCGCGCGCGCCATGCACCTCAATCCTTATGACCGGAGCCTCATCCAGAAGGCGCGCATCCTGGTCGATCAGGCGGCGATTCTCCATGGCGAGGGCGCCTATCGCGAAGCGATCGAGTCGGCGAACGAGGCGGGGGAAAAAGCGCTCCGCGTCGGCGACCGCGCGGTGACCCTCGCGGCTCGTTACAGCGACGCCGGGCTCGTCCGCAAGTGGCGCGGCTGGATCGAGGACACGATCGCCTGGTCGCGCCGCTCGGGCTCGGCCGCCGTGATCGTGAACAAGGAAAAGCACATCGTGACGCTCTACGTGGATGGGAAGGAAACGCGCACCTACCGCGGCGAGCTCGGCTACAATTCCATCCACGACAAAACCTACGGCGGCGACAACGCGACGCCGGAGGGCCGGTACCACGTCACCTCGAAGAAGGGGCTCGGCGCATCGAAGTATCACAAGGCCCTCCTCATCAATTATCCGAATGAGGACGATCGCCGCGAATTCCAGCGCCTGAGGAAGTCGGGTGACATCCCCGCCCGAGTCGGCATGGGCAGCCTGATCGAGATCCATGGCGAGGGCGGCCGCGGACGGGATTGGACCAACGGTTGCGTGGCGCTTTCGAACCGCGACATGGACGACCTCTTCTCGCGGGTCAGCAGCGGGACGCCGGTCACCATCGTCGGCGGCGACGGAAGCGGCGGCATCTACACCGATTTGATCAAGGGGCGCCAGGCTTCGACCTTGGCGAAGCCCGAGAGCGGAGCCCGCTAGGCAGAAGCTGTTTAGGCGGAAGTCGGCGGGGTCCTGGGGAGAGTGGGGAGAAACGGCTTCGCGGCGTTCGGCATCCAGTTGCCGAGGGCCAGCCCGAGGCGAAGGCGTTCTTCAGGATCGGGCAGCAGATTCGGGGAGGTTCATCGGATGGACGCTCGATCGGATTCGGCACCCTATCTCAGCCCCGCGGCACGGCGGCTCTGGGAACGCTCGCAAGGCATTAAGCCGGCACGCCGCACCTTTCCTCGCCTGCTCGTCTTCTCGACCGGCTTTCTGGCCCTGACCGGATTCGCGCTGCTCGGCACCGGGTACAGCTATCACCGCGCCGAGAAGGTCGATCATCCCACCGTCACGACGCAGATCGCCGAGAACGGCCCCGGCCTCTCCAAGCAGCTCAAAGAACTTCGCGGACGCGAGAAGCAGCTTCAGACCACACTCGCGGGCAAGACTCCGAAAAGCTCGTACATCGTCATTGATCAAACGCAGAACCGCCTCTACATCCGGAAAGGCGAGGAGACGCTTCGAACCGCGGTCTGCTCCGCCGGCTCGGGGTACGTGCTCAAGGTCGAGGACGAGCGCGCGGCCAAGAAGAGCGGCAAGAGCACCTACGTCTTCGACACGCCGCGCGGCGTCTACAAGGTGCAACGTCGGGTGGAGCGGCCGGTGTGGAAGCGCCCCGATTGGGCCTACTACGAAGAGGGTCGCCCGCTGCCGAAGTACGATTCCGATCGATTCGAAACCGGCGTCCTCGGCATGTACGCCCTCCATCTCGGCGACGGCTACATGATCCACGGCACGCTCTACAAGACGATGCTCGGGCGCAGTGTTTCGCACGGGTGCATCCGTCTCGGGCCCGACGATCTCCAGGCGGTGTGGGACAACGCTCCCATCGGAACGCCGGTCTACATCTACTAGCTCGGCTATCGGCGCGAGTGGATCGAGCGATCCTCTAGATGAAGAGCCCGATCCAGCTGGCACAACTCGCCACGACCCCCTTGGCGGGGCGCTCCGGATTCTGGCGCGGCGACACCTCGCTTCCACCCGACCTCGCGGCCCAGGCGGCGCGACGGCTCGGCTTCACCGCCTTCGTCTACGCGGCGACCTACATGCTCGCGGTGCTAGCCGGCGACGTCACGATCTTCTTCGGGCATACCTTCCCGGATTTCTGGTTCGACAACGTCGCGATGCTGGTCGCGATCGCGATCTCTCTTCCGATCTTTCTCCTCTCGCGGCGCTGCGCGGGGACCGGCGGCTTCTCGCCCAACACGATGCTCAAGATCGGGCTCGTCTATGAGGTGGTCGGCAGCTTCGTCATCGTCTTCCCGCAACACTGGACTCCCTACCTGAACGAGATCTCGCCGCGTGGGATCTCGTGGCTGGTCGTCTGGATCGCGCTCTTCCCGGTGATCGTTCCGACGACTCCGAGGAAGACGCTGATCGCGTCGTTCATTTCGGCATCGATGAGTCCGCTCGCCTACGGAATTTCGTTGCTGCGCGGCAATCCGAGCCCAACACCCGCGTTTCTCTTCTTACTCTTCTATCCGTGTTACCTCGCGGCCGGGCTCGCGCTCGCACCGTCGCTCGTCTTGGCCAAGCTCGCGCGATCGGTGAAGGAGGCACGCGAGCTCGGCGCCTATCGCTTGGTGCGGCCGCTCGGGCACGGAGGAATGGGCGAGGTGTGGCGCGCGGAGCATCGCATGCTCGCGCGACCGGCGGCGATCAAGCTGATCCGACCGGAGACGCTCGGCGTGAACGGCAACGGCGAAACCGCGCTTCGTCGCTTCGAGCGAGAAGCGCAGGTCACGGCCGGCCTCACCTCGCCGCACACGGTCAACCTCTACGACTTCGGGCTGACCGACGAAGGCAATCTGTACTACGCGATGGAGCTGCTCGACGGCCTGGACTTGGAGACGCTCGTCGAGCGCTATGGCCCGCAGCCGGCGGAGCGTGTCGTTCACTTCCTCACGCAGGCCTGCCGTTCGCTCGCCGAGGCGCACCAGCGTGAGCTCATCCACCGCGACATCAAGCCGGCGAACCTCTACAGTTGTCGCCTCGGCCTCGAGCACGATTTCGTGAAGCTGCTCGACTTCGGTTTGGTGAAGACCGCGCATCAGGAGACCGACGGGAGGCTCACGCACAACGGTCAGGTCACCGGCACTCCGGCGTACCTTGCGCCCGAGGTGGCGACCGGGGTTGGGCCGATCGACCATCGGGTCGACCTCTACGGACTCGGCTGCGTCGGGTATTGGCTTCTGACCGGTGGGTTGGTTTTCGAAGGGGAGACGCCCGTGCAGCTCGTGCTCCACCACGTGAACACGCCGCCGACCCCGCCCTCGCGAAGGACTGAGCTCCTCATTCCGCCCGAGCTCGATGCGATCATCCTCGCTTGCTTGGAGAAGGACCCGAACGCGCGGCCGTCTTCGGCCAGTGCGCTCGCGTCGCGGCTCGAGGCCTGCCCGTTGCCCGCGCGCTGGACCGAGGAACGGGCGCGCGCTTGGTGGGAGCTCCACCTGCCGGTCGAAGCATGACGACCCATCGGGTCGAGCGCGCATGAACGGCTCGAGCACACGCGCGGTCTGGGTCGCGACCATCGCCGCGGCCACGCTCATCGCGGGACAGGTGGCGGGGAAGGCGCTTCGCGACGCGCTCTTCCTCGCGAACTTCGACGTCACGCGGCTGCCCGGTGTGGTGATGGGGACGGCGCTCGCCTCATTGCTCGCGATCTTCGTGGCCTCGCGCCTCTTGTCCACCCTTGGTCCGCTGCGTTTCGTGCCGATCGCGCTCATCGGCTCGGCGCTGCTCCACGTCGGCGAGTGGCTGCTCTACCGGTCGGAGCCGCGTCTGGTCTCGGCCATCGTCTACTTCCACGTCGCGTGCGCGGGACCGGTGCTCCTCTCGGGATTTTGGTCGGCGGTGAGCGAGGGATTCGACGCCAGAACCGCGCGGCTCAATCTGGCGCGGATCGGCGGTGGCGGGACGCTCGGTGGCCTCGCGGGCGGGGTGCTCGCGGGTGGAATCGCTTACGTACAGACCGAGGGGACGCTGCTGCTGCTCGCGGGGCTCAGCATCGCGAGCGCGCTCCTCGTGCTTCGTATGCCGGCGCCCGCTCGGCGAGAGACGCCGCATGAGGGCGGGACGTCTCCGCTGCGAGCCTTCGCCGCCTCGCGCTATCTCCAGCTGCTTGCGGTGCTGGTCGTGAGCTCCGCCTTCTCCGCCGCGCTGCTCGACTACGCGTTCAAGGCACGCGCCGCGCAGGCGGTCCTCGCCGACAGTGATCTCCTGCGTTACTTCGCCGCCTATCACACCGTGATCTCGCTCCTGACCGTGGTGGTGCAGTTCTCGATCGGGCCGCTGCTCCTCTCGCAGCCGCGCTTGGCCTACACGATGGCGACGCTCCCCTTCACCGTCGCGCTCGGCGGCGTCTTCGCGGCGATCTTCCCGCGGCTCGGGACCGCTGCCTTCGCGCGTGGCGGCGAGTCGGTGATGCGGAACACGCTCTACCGTGCCGCCTACGAAGGGCTCTCGAATCCGATTCCGGTCGAGGAACGTCGCGCGATCAAGCCGATGATCGATGTCGGCGCCGATCGAGTGGGAGACGCGCTCGGCGCCGCGGCGGTTCAGCTCGCGATCAGCCTCGCGCCGCTGGCCGGTCCCGCGACCGAGAGGCTGGGGCCGCTCCTCTGGATCGCGGTGGCGGTTTCGCTCGCGGCGCTCACGTTGACCTCACTGCTCGATCGCGAGCATGGAGAGCGGATCAAGGCGGAGCTGGCGCGCGTCTCGGGCCCTCGTGGAGGAGAAACGCGCGCCGATCTCTTCGGCACCGGCATGATCGCGGGGCTCAACGAATCGATGTACCTCTCGCTCGCGTCAATCGATGTTCGCGCCTTGCGCGCGGCCGAGCCGAGCCCGGCGACTTCCGAGCGTTCGAGCATCGCCGTCGACACGGCCTTGGACTCGGCGATTGCCGCCGATCCGCTGCTCGAGCGCATCGTGGCGCTCCGGTCGGGCAGTGCGCTCAAGGTGAGGTCGACGCTTTCGACCCTCGATGCGGTCACGCTGGATGCCGCCACCGCGCGCATCGTGGCGGTTCACCTCGTGCGCTTGCTCGCTCGCGACGATCTGAAGGCCCACGTCACCCGGACGCTCGAGCGCCTTGGCCCTCGCGTCTCCGGGTCGCTGATCGACGCGCTGCTCGATCCGGATGAAGAGTTCACCGTGCGGCGGCGCATCCCGCGTCTGCTAGGGAATTGGGGCGGTCCGATCGTGGTCGAAGGCTTGCTGCACGCGCTCTTCGATCCGCGTTTCGAGGTTCGCTACGCCGCGGGGCAAGCGCTGGCGAGCATTCGTCGTCGGCATCCTCTCGCGGTCTTCGAGCGCGCGCGCGTCCTTTCGGCGGTCGAGCGCGAGGTTGAGGTCGATCGATCGGTGTGGGACAGCCAAAGGTTGCTCGATCACGGCGAGGAGTCGGAAGGATCGCTGGTCGATCCCGAGCTCGCGCGGCGCGCCACCGCGAGCCTGGCTCACGTCTTCGATCTCCTGTCGCTCGTGCTCGACTACGCCGGGGTGCAGCGCTCGTTTCGCGCGCTCCTGACCGATGATCCGGCGCTGCGCGGTCCCGCGCTCGAGTTCCTGGAGCGCGAGCTGCCGCTCTCGGTGCGGAAAGG
>CAZZAH010000217.1:0-946 GCA_964652115.1 uncultured bacterium
GCGTCGGGTTGACTCGCCCGGCCGTGTTCAGTTGGATTCCATCGTAGCCGCCCCAAACGACCATCTCGGTACCGGTCCAGACCGCCGTCGGGCTTTGGCGGGCGGTCGGCGCATTGAGGAGCCTGGTGCCGCCGGCGGCCCATGAGTTGGTGACCGGATTGTATCGACCTCCGGTGTTGAGGTAGGTACCGACGTCATCCACGCCGCCCCAGACGATCATCTCTACACCTGTCCAGATCATCGCATGCTGATAACGCCCGGCCGGCGCATTGGCGGTGCTCATGGAGGACCAGGTGTCGTCGGCGTTGGGCGCGCCGGGCGACCGCTCGCTCGACGGTGGGTAGACAGAAGAAGGGGCAGCGACCTTGACCGGGATCCCCGCACCGACCTCACGCCACCACGTTTCAAACGGAGGCTTCCGCCACTCCACCGTGGCCACGCGCAACCGCTCGTCCGCCATCTCCAGGATCGCGATCACGAAGTAGCGATCCTCTTCCTCCTGAAGCGAGCTCAGAGTCCGAACCGGCAAGCCTCCGAACCGTTGCCGTAGCCGGTCCGTACGCTCCAGCCACTCGGCCTCCGTCAGTACGATCGACCCGTCCCGCCCTTGGCCGAGAAGTGCCCCGCCGAGGGCAGCCTTCTCGCAGGTGCTTTCCCGGTAGTCGCCGCCCATGGCTCGCATCGCGTCCACGCTGGTCGCCCGCGCAAGCTCGCCCTCGATCGCCCGCCTCAGGTCTCCGTGAAGGCGCTGGTCGGACGCGTACAACTTGCGCATGCGCTCCTCCACCAACAGCGGACGCGCAAGGCACTCCGCGATCAATGCAGGGTCCTCGTGCAGTGCCGCGAACAACTCGCGCAGCACTGACGGCTCTTTGGTTTCGCGCACGATGCGGTTCACTTCCGCTTGGAGATCCTCCGTGGTCACGCGCTGCTGCCAGTACACTCC
>CAZZAH010000217.1:956-7367 GCA_964652115.1 uncultured bacterium
GCATTGGACATCCTGAGGTAGTCCTCTACCTTGCCTCGGATCGCCGCCGCCGGTAGGACCGCCTCGAGTAGAGGCTTTGGCGCCTTATTCTCCTCCGGCCAGATCCGGTGACTCCAATAGACCTCTTCAATCGCCGTTTGCCCCTGGACGCGCTCCTCCAACGTCAATGGGGCCGCGTCGAGCTGCCTCGCCCCACTCGGGCCGGGTCCAAGTGGGAGCAGTAACGCGGCGACAGCTCCGGCGATCTTTATCTCACGTGCGCTCCAAAGGCTCATGCTGGTGGACACTCCTCTCTCTCTGTTGTATTCGCGCTCGTGCCCGGCACTAGCGACCGCGGAGGATCCTTCGCCTGCTCACGGCGTCCTTACCGCGGAGTCTCGCGAGATGTATCCAGCCGGCAACCGCGCGCCCGTCGGCCGCCACGCCATCCCAAGTGAGCTATCGCATCATCATTCAGTACAGTTGTACACAGCTGCCTGAGGCTTCTCCTGCCATCTTCGGCGGGCGTAATATCGCATCCTTGTCAGGTGCACGTACATAAGTGCCAGTCGGCGCGCATGGTGGCGCTCAGCGCAGCAGCATCATGCTCCGCTGCGCGCTTCTCCCGGCCTCTTCCAGCCTGTAGAAGTACATCCCGCTTGGCATCGCTCGCCGATTCTCATCGGTCCCGTCCCAGGGAATCTCGTGGCGCCCTGCGGCCAGGTCTTGCTCGAGCAGCGTCCGTACCAGCCTGCCACCGGCGTCGCACACCATCAATCGCACCCGCGCCGCCTGAGGGAGCTCAAACGATACGCGTGTCGAAGAGGAAAATGGATTTGGACGGTTCGCTCGCAGCGCGACCGGCGCGCCCGGAGCATCCCCGGGAACGCCCGCCGTCGCGGGCTGAGCGTACTTGATCGTGGTGATTGAGTTGCCCAGCCCGACCGCGTAGAGGCTGCCGTCACTCGCCAGCGCCGCCCCGACACCGCGCGAGGCCCACTCCCACTGCTTCCCGGTCCAAGCGGTCGTGCCGTCGGCGTCGTAGCGCAGGGTCACCATCTGGAGATAGCTGTTACCAGGGACGGGAGACGGCCCCCCGATCCCGGTGATGTACACCTCTCCGTCCGGCCCAGCCACCATGAAGCCCGGCGACTCGTCATTGTTCGGGTGACTATCCTGGATCCGCGACCAGAGCAGGTCTCCATGGTCGTTGGTCTTGATCGTGATCCAGTTTGTGTAGCCGCCGTTGGACTCGTAACCTGTGACGAACACATTTCCGGTGGGATCCAGGGCTAGCTTGGTCCCAAGCTCGGAATGACCGAAGTCATAAAGCCGATCCCAGAGCAGGGCGCCGCTCGCGTTGAACTTCAACAAGCGGACATCGTCGCTCGTCGCCTGGGTCCATAGACTCCCGGTCAGGTAGAAGTGCTCACCGTCGCTCCACTTCACGCCAAAGCCGCCGGTTCCCGGGCGCGCGTCGACCCACTGGCGTGTTCCGTTGGTGTCGTACAGCACCGTCAGCATTCCATTGCCGGCCGGCCCGCCACCGGAGACCAAGAGCTGTCCGCTTGCGTTTAGATCCATCGAAGTGGGAGTGTGAAAGCCTCCCTGATAGTCGAGTACGTCGACCCAGGCTCGCGATCCGTTCGGGGCATACTTGATCGTCACGTAGTCATAGGTTCCAAACCACGCCTTGCCGGTGACGAAGATGTTTCCCGCGTCATCGACGATCGCGCGCGTCGTGCTGCCGCGCGTCGCCGCGTAGAGGTCGGACCAGAGCAAAGTACCGGCACTGTCATACTTGAGCGTCAGCAGTCCGGCTTCAACCGGGTTGCTGCTAAACGTCTGCGGGTATCCGGTAACGATGACGTTGCCGGCGGCGTCGGTGGCGACCCAAGTAGCCCTCAGAGAGAATCCGGCCAAGCTGTAGTGCCTCTCCCAGAGTGTGTTTCCGGCGGGGTCGTACTTGATCGTGATGAGGTCGGATGCGCCCGGGTCCGCCCCGACACTCAGAATGTCGCCGGCCGGATCAACCGCGACCATCGCGCCATAGGTGTACGGCGGGAAACCATAGGTTCGGGTCCACTCCATTACGGCCGGGTCGGCATGGGCAAGTCCCGCCATGGCGAACAGACCGGCCAGCACAGCTCCCTGAAACCGAAGAGAACATTCCATGGTCCTTGTCCTTTCGATGCGGTTACGGGGGGCTCCTACCTCAACCGCACCATCTTGCGTTCGATCGCTTCCCCGCCGCCGCTTAGCCGATAGTGATAGACCCCGCTCGGCAGAACCTCGCCATTCTCCCCGCGGCCGTCCCACGTCACCTGATGACGCCCGGCGGACATCGTCCCGTCGAGCAGTCGCCGAACGGAACGTCCCGATACGTCGAATAGCTCGAGCCGCACGCTTGCGGAGCCTGGCAGCGCGAAGGCGATCTGCGTCTCGGAGCGGAAAGGGTTGGGGCTATTCTGTGCAAGCTGAAGACGTACCGATGCGGTCTGATCGTCCGCGACCTCGGTCGTTCCATTGATCACCTTGAGCACCGCGATTCCCCTGCTCATGCAGCTCATCCACAGCTCGTAGCCACCGGGGATGATCTTCACCTCGAGGTCCTGGATGATGTAGTGGGGCAGGCCGCCCCACTGCCACTCGCCGTTCGGTGGCGCCGGGTAGAGGCCGACCTGCGTTCCGTCCCACCAGCAGAGGCCCTCGTTGATGAACGGATACCCGTTCCCGTAAACCATCCACACTCGCCCATCGGGCGTGACCGCGAGCGGGTAAAGCTCCGTCCCCGGGAAGGGCCAGCCGACACCGTTGCTGCGCCAAATCTGGTGGGTGCCCGCGTTCGCATCGATTCGAATCAGCGCTCCGCCCTGATTGGTCGACCCTCCGACCCAGCAGACGCCGTTCTGATCAGGGGCCAGTCCCTGGAAGGTCTGCACGCCGGGCACCTGATTCGGAGTAAACGTGAAGTTGTACACCCCGTCGGTTCGATGCACCTCCGTGCCGGCCCCATCGCACCACACGGTGCCGGCCCGAGTCGGATCCACGCGGAGGGTTGCGCCCCATCCACCACCCGGGACGGTCGTGTAACCACCGTTTTCAAAGATCCCGAGTCCGCCGTAGTGACCGATTCCCCACAACCGGCCCAGCGAGTCCTCCACGTACTGGCTCATCTGGTCGGATCCGCCGGGCAGCGCAGTCCACGAGGTCCCGTCGAGCTCGTGCGTGAACTGGTTGATCGGGTTGGCGACCACGTGGCCGTTCGAAGGGCGCACGTAAACCGCCTCGCTCTGAGGGGCACCCGGCCACGGCCAGGGCCCGGTCAGCCCGTAGCCATCCTGGTTGACGAAGCCGGTCCAGCGGGTTCCGTCGAACTTAACCATGCCGCCAATGTCCGGGTTCGCGTTGGCGCACGCGTAGACCTCGCCCGTGCTCCGGTCGATCGCCAGGTCATTGTTAAAGAAGTCGAAATTGCTCGTATTCGTCACCCGATAGCGCTGCCAGAAGCCTGTCTCGACGTCGCGCCGAAACACCCCGCCGGTGCCCACACCACACATCCAGATATTGCCGGCCGCATCGAAGTCGATCTTCTGGACCCAACCGTTGTACGGCTCCGCGCCGAGATCGGTCCAGGTCGTACCGTTGAACCGGCGCAGGTGCCCGAACCCGTCCACCAGATAGGCCTGCATGTTGCCGAACGCGCGGACGTATCCGTAGGGCACCTGCGGATGTCGAGGTGGAAGGGCCGGGTTCACCCAGGTTCCATTGGGGCGAATACAGTCGAGGATCTCGTCGCCTTGAGCGCTGAGCCACCTGGTCATCCAGACATTGCCGGCTTCATCCACCGAGTCGAGCCCCTGCAGTGACGCCGGCTGGCCCACGCCGAAGGAGTACGTCGTCCAGAGCTGGGTCGTGCTGTCCCACCGCTCCATGCCGGTATACCCTTCGAGATCGCTCCAGATGTAGTAGCCGCCGCCCGGCTTCGGTTGGGCGGCGATGCGGCTGCCGCCATGTCCATTGATGTGTGACCAGTGACCATTCGCCGGGTCGTATCGGGTCAGGCCGCCTCCGGCCCAGATCGTCGATTCGGCCGAGATCCAGATCGAGCCGTCCGGCGCGAGAGTAATGTCTCGTGTCGATCCACCCGGCAGCGCCGAGTTACCGGGCCCGAAGCGCACAAGCGAGCTTGGCCCGGCCGCGAGGTTCATTCGAAGGACCCCGCGCATCGTGCCTATCCAGAGATTCCCCTGTCCGTCCGCGACGATGTCGCTCACGCGGGTCACGCCGACTTCGTTCGCACTCCCGATGACCGGATAGTCGATGTTGGAGACATTGATCCAGCGGTTCTCCGCCTGGATGAACTTCGCGACGCCCCCCTCTTCCGCGTATGCGTTATAGCCGCCGATCCAAGGGTCACCATCGGGCGCGACCCACAGCGCCTCGTTGTAGTCACCCTGGATTCCGGTGTTTCCGGGGCGGTAGTAACGCCAGGTCTCGGTCGACTGAACGTCCGCGCGGGCGATCCCGGACAACGACAACGCACAAACCATCAGCGCGAATCGTGGAGTTCTCATTTCCTGGTCTCCATTGCACGCACCCGGCGAAGGGGTGCGAATGGTGGGTGTCGTTCACCGGTCGCGGGGGAGGAGCATCCGCCCGCCGCGACAGGTTCCGTTCCGGAATCGGCGTCGCCCCTCGAAGCGATGGGGCTACCGCAAGCGGACGAGCTTGCGTTCGACGGCAGCTTGACCGGCTGTCAGGCGGTAGTTGTAAATGCCGCTCGGTGCGATCTGGCCGCGCTCGTCGCGGCCGTCCCACGTCACCTGATGACGCCCGGCGGACATCGTCCCGTCGAGCAGTCGGCGAACAAGGCGTCCCGATACATCGAATAGTTCGAGTTGTACACGATCGGCTCGCGACAGCGCGAGGGCGATCTGCGTATCCGAGCGGAACGGGTTCGGCTGGTTCTGTGAAAGTTGCAACGACGGCCGGCCGACCTGACCATCCGTGACTTCCGTTGTGCTGCCTTGCACGGTCAGGACCGCGATGCCCCGGCCCATCACGCTGATCCAGAGCTCGTATCCGCCGGAAATCGGCTTTACCTCGATATCGTCGACTGGGCCGTCGGGTAGATTTGTGAAAGATCCGGTCGTTTGCGGGAAGAGCCCGAGCAATGTCCCGTCCCACCACAAAAGCCCATGCTCGGTCGAAGGATAGTCGCGAGAGTAGGTCATCCAGAGGCGTCCGTCGGGCGTCACGCGTTGCGGAACGACGCGATCGGCGGGGAATGGCCAACCGGCGGTGCTCTGCCAGAGCTGATGAGTGCCGCTGTTCGCGTCGATTCGGAGGAGAGCGCCGCCGGTCATGGTCGAGGACGCAACCCAGCACTCCCCGTTCAGTCCCACCGCCAGGCCCTCGAATTGCGAGCTGTTCGGGACGAGCTCGGGGATGTCCTCGATGCCGCGAGAGAAGTTGTAGGCGCCGTCGGTGCGCAGCACCTTCCAGTCTTCATTCGCCCAGACGGTTCCCGGTCGCGTGGGGTCGACCTGCAGGCGTCCGCTCCAGCCGCCCGTGTCGATCAGCGTGAACGCGCCGTTCTCGTAGATCCCCATTCCACCGTAGTGCCCCATGCCCCAGAGCCGGCCGAGCGAGTCCTCGACATACGCTTCGACCTGGTCCGCTCCGCCCGGGCGCGAAGTCCAGGAGGTGCCGTCGAACTCGTGCGTGAACTGGTTGATCGGATTGGCGACGACATGACCGGTCGAGGGCCGGACGTACACTGCCTCGCTCTGCGGCGCGACGAACCAGGGCCAAGGCGCGGTCAATCCGTATCCGGCGTCGTTGATGAAGCAGGTCCACCGCTCGCCATCGAACTTGACCATTCCGCCGTAGTCGGGCGAAGCATTGGCGCAGGCGTAGACATCGCAAGTCTGCTCATCAATAGCGAGGTCATGATTGAAGTAGTCGAATTGACTCGTGTTCGTGATCCGATAGCGCTGCCAGAAACCGGTCACCGCGTCCCGCCGGATCGCGCCGCCCGTCCCTGATCCGCAAAGCCAGACGTTGCCCGCCGCATCGATGTCGAGGTCGTCGATCGGTCCGTTGTGGGGCACGAGCCCGAGGTCGGTCCACGCGGTACCGTTGAAGCGATACAGGTGCCCGTAACCGTTCACCATCAGTGCCTGCAGCGTCCCGAACGCGCGAAGCGCCGCGACGCCGACCTGCGGGTGGACCGGTGGGAGCGGGGGCGTGATCCAGGTTCCATCCGCGCGCATGCAATCAAGCGTCTCCTCGCCCTGCACGCCGATCCAACGCCGGATCCACATGTTCCCGGCATCGTCGACCGAGTTGAGCGAGACGAGGTGTGACGGACTGCCCGAAGTCACGGGGTAGCTGTTCCAGGTTTGCGAAGTGCTGTTCCATCGCTCC
>CAZZAH010000218.1:0-7356 GCA_964652115.1 uncultured bacterium
CCTTCGCCTTGCGCGCTGATCAGATCATCGGTCGAGACCTTGAAGTTTTCGAGTGCGACCGGCTTGGAGTCGTTGCCGCGAAGGCCCAGCCCGTCGAATCCGCCGATGCTCGTTCGCCCCGCCGCCTCGCGCGACAGCAGGTAGACGGTCGACTGAAGCGGCGACTCCGCGTTCGGCATCTGCGCGCTCGAGACGTAGCTGTCGGCGTGATCGGCCGAGGTGACCCACGACTTGTAGGCGTTGGTCACGAGGCCGCCATCGGCCGCATCGAGGCGCGAGACCGGCGCCCAGAACTGCGAGCGCGAGCCCTTCTCCGAGAAGGCAAGGGTCGAGAGGTGCTTGCCGGCGGCGATCTCCTTCAAGAGCGCGTCCTTGTTTTTGAGCACGCTCGAGGAGGCGATCGCGGCGGTGGAGGTCACGTGCATGACGTAGACCATTGCGGTCGAGCCGCACTGCATGGCGAGCTCTTCGACCGTAGCGGCGTAGGCGCGGAGCCCCTGCCCCATGCCGCCCGACTCCTTGGGCAAGCAGAGACCGTAGAAGCCCTGCTCGGCGAGCGCGGCCATCGACTCCTGCGGAAAGCGGGCGGCCTGGTCGACCTGGGCGGCAAATGGCGCGACGTGATCGCGCGCGATCCCCGCGGCAAGCTCGACTGCCTTGAGGGCGGCTTCGTCCAATCGGTACGGATGGGGCATCGGTGCTCCTAATGGTTCCCGAAGGTCCTGATGATGGCTGAAGTGGGAATGCGCTTCCCGCGCAAAGGATTACGGATGGCGCTTGAGAGTTCAAGCGAGATCTCGGCTAGGCGTTACTCCGAGGGTCGGGGTCGGGCGCGGCCTCGAGCACCGAGAGCGCGGCGAGGATCCAGCCGAAGGTCGCCGAGGTCATCGATGACCCGATCACGTTGGTGAAGGCGACCGCGTAGAGGCAGACCTGCGAGGCGGCGAGGGCCTGGAGCCGTGCCGATTGCGGCGACCCTGCCATACGTCGTGCCGCCCGCAGAGTGTGCACCAGCACCGCCGCCTGAAAGAGGATGAGGAGTGCGACCCCGATCGCGCCCGTGTAGTAGGCAAGCTCGAGATACGAGTTGTGGAGCTGGCTCTGGTTGTCCCAGTTGCCCTTGACCACGTCGAAGTAGACGAAGCGCTTCCCCAGGCCGAGCCCCAAGATCGGATCGGCGCGCAGCTCGAGCAGAGCAGAGGTCCAAACGACGAGGCGCCAGAGCGAGGTCGCGTCCTGGTCGAGATCCTGAATGCTCGTCAGTCGAGTGTAGATGTCGCCCACCACCGGCAGCGAGGCGAGGTGGGGCAGCGCGAGCAGGAGGAGCACCACCGCGAGCGCCACCGTGACGAGGAGCTTCACCCCATGCCGCCTCAAGTCGGTACCGGCGAAGGCGACGGTGCCGACCCCCATCAACGCGCCAAGCCAAACCGATCGCGCCTGCGAGAGCAGCACCCCCACGAGATAGAGCCCGGCGAGCGCGATGCTCCAGCCCGGCTTTCGCTTCGGCCACACGCCTCCCGCGAGAACCGCGAGCCCAAAGAGGAGCACCAGCGCCTGGATTCCCGAGAGGTAGCGATGCGTGCCGGTCGAGGTCGCGGCGCCGACCGGCGTGCCGGTCACCGCGTTCCAAACTCCCTGGAGGCCGACCACCGCCGCCGCGATCAGGACCATCCGCGCGAGGCGCACGCGCGACGCTTCCTCGCGCATCGACTCACGCACGAGCACGAAGAGGAGCGAGTAGAAGAACTGCAGTCGAAACGAGAGCACCGCCGCCCAGCCGTGGATGCCGAGCGACCTCACCATCGAGAAGAAGCCGTAGCCCAAGAAGAGCCAGAGCGCCCAATCGAGCAGCCCGCGCGGCGCGTGGATCGGATGGCCGTCGCGCATCCAACGCAACAGCACCGCGACCAAGAGCGAGAGGGTGAGGAGATCATTCGGGAAGAGATTCACGCCGCCGAAGCTGATGCTCGCGATCGAGAAGCCCTGCTGCTCCCCGACCATGTGCAGGAAGAGCGTCGCCCCGACCAGGATCGAGACATCACGGAGCGCAAGCGCACCGACGACGATCGCGCCGACCACCACGATCGCGGCGATCGGATCCCAGACCGCGACGAAGCCGATGGCGAGCGCGGCAAGCAGCGGCAAGGCCCACCGCCACGCGACCGCCGTCGTCCGCTCCATCTCTTGGGTTCGCATCATCGAAGCGCTTCCACTTCCTCGACCCAACGCTCCAGGTTGCGCGCACGATCGGCGCGCGCCGGTATCCGCCGCTCATTCTCGATCCCCACCTCGCGCGCCAGCCGCGCATCGCGAAGCGAAGAACCGAGGACCTCGCGAAGCGCCACCCCATCGACCGGCGAGACGAGGAGCCCATTCACGCGAGGCTCGATCCACGCTCGGTTGCCCGGAAGATCCGCCGCGAGCACCAGCGCGCCCGCCGCCATCGCCTCGAGCAGCGTCTGCGAGAGGCCATCCGGCGACCAGAGCGACGCGACGAGGTCGGCGATCCAGTAGACCACGCGCAGGTCTCGCGGCGAAAGGAGGCCCAGATCGTGCACGCGATCGGCGACCCCGAGCGCACGCGCGCGTGCCTGAAGATGCGCGCGCTCCTCGGCGTCGCCCGCGCCGGCGAGGAGAAGATGCGCTTCCCGATGCGCGGCCCAGGCTTCGAGCAGCTCTCGCTGGTGACCCGCCCGCGCCACCGCGCGCGGCGAGAAGACGACCGGCGCGCGATGCTCCTTCGCGTCGAGCCAAGCGCTCCACTCCGGATGCCGACCCCGCATTTCCTTTACCTCGAGCGCGAGCTCCGTGTCGTTCGGGCGCCGCCAGTACGCGAGGTCGATCCCGGTGTAGACGAGCGAAAGGCGATCCTCGCGCGCGCCGAGTCGTCGATAACCTTCGAGCACCGCCTCGGTCTCGCCCCAAAGCCGATCGGCGGCATCGACCACGCGACGCGAGAAGAATCGATGGAGCGCGTGCGCCTCGGCGAAGCGAAGGACGTCCTGGCCCCAGCTCACCACGCCGAAGGGATGGAAGCCTCCCATCGCCGCGAGGTACCCCTCGGGTTGCAGCCGCAGAGCGATCAAGGCATCGGGCGCGAGCGCCTGGAGCCACGCACGAAACCTCGGCGCGAGCCTGAGCGCGCGCGTGATCCTTCTGAGCTCGAGCGAAGTCACCATGGCGCGAGGCGCGTCCTGCGCAGGCGTGACGCCGCGCGAGGCGGCGTCCGTGCGTGAAGGAGCCAAGGGCGCGCATATCTCCCCAGGCAGATCATCCGGCGGCGGCGCCTTGTGCGGCGAGAAGAGATGCACTTCATGCCCGCGCGCGACGAGGCCCGAGAGCCACACGCGCGTGTGCGTGCTCGCGGGGTCGGCCACCAGCGCGATCCGGCGTGGTGTCATCCACGCGCCCGCGGCACGAGCTTGCCGAGCGACTCGCGGATCAAGCTCAGGTCAGCCGCACGGACCACCAGCATGCGGTCCCAGCTGAAGCCCGGCTCGCGACGAATGCAGAGTGCCGCCAAGAACCCGATGAAGAGATAGGTGATCGAGCTCGCCGCCGCCGCGCCGGCCGCGCCGTAACGCGGAATCCAGAAGGCGTTGAGCACGAGATTGAGCACGAGCGCCAAGCCTGCGTTGAGCGCGTTGAGCCGCGGCAGTCCCGCCTGCTGTGAAAGGAAGAGGCCGAGAGGTCCAACCAGCGCGTTCCCGATCATTCCCGGCAGCAGCAGGAGCAGCGCGGTGGCGGAGGCATCGAAGGCCTCGCCGAAGACGAGTCGGATCGCCGGCCGCGCGACGAGGGCGAGCACGGCGCCGAAGATCAGCACGAGAAAGATGCCGATCCTCGCCGTGCGGAGCGAGAGGGAGAGCGCATCCTCACGCGTCCCGCCCGCGACCTTGGAGACGCTCGCCTGGTTCATCGCGCGCGGGAAGTACCAAAGCGCCTCCGCCATCGACACCGCGACCGAGTAGAGCCCGACCTCGGCCGCGCCCGCCCAGTAGCCCAAGAGAATCGCGTCGATCCGAAGGACGAGGATCCAGGTCGCGTTGGCGAGATAGGCTTCGAGGCCGAAACGCAGGGTGCTCGAGAGCGCGGCGCGCCAGTTCTCGCGTCGGGGCGGCTGGCTTCGAAGCACGGTGACGATCACCGCCACGGCCCCCACCGCCTGCGTCGCGATCCAGCACCAGAGCGCGGTCGACGACAGCATCGGACCGAGGACGAACATCGCGAGCACCGAGAGCATCCAGAGGCCCGGCCCAATCGCGGAGAGGGTATTCGAGGTGCGGATCCTCCCCTGTCCGAGGAGCACGCCGTTCAGATTGAGCGCGGTGAGAGCGAGCACCACCCCCACCATGAAGGCCGGGATGATCGCGGTCGGAAAGCCGATCTTGGCCTGCGCGGTCGGCAGGTAGAAGAGGAGCCCGAGTGCGACCAAGCTTCCCGCCGTGAGCCCCGCCACAAGCTGCACCATCGAGATGGTGCGCGGATCGAACTTCTTCTGCCCGATGTGGCGCACCGCGGCGGCGTGAAGCCCCAAACCTCCGAGCACGATGCTCACCGTCTGCGTCGAGGCGAGGAAGGCGAGGATCCCCTTCCCTTCCGGACCGAGGGTGCGCGCGATGATCCAGTTGGTGACGAAGCCCATCGACACCGCGAGGATCTGAAAGAGGAAGCTGTGGACGCTGTCGCGCGCGACGCTCACCAGCGCGCCTCCATCGCCTCGAGCGTCGACTCGACCCGCGCGGAGAGCGCCTCCCAGGTGTAGGGCCGCACCGCCTCGCGCCGCACGCGCTGTCGAGCGAGGCGCGCCGCGACCCGGGCTTGCTCGCCGCGATCATCCTCTTCGGCGAGCACCGCGCGCACGGCCTCGATGAACGCGGGCGCGTCCTCGGCGAAGCGCAGGAGCGGCGCGATCGGCTCCTCCGCCAAGCTCTCGAGCGGCGTCGACACCACCGGCCGGCCACACGCGAGGTACTCGTAGATCTTGAGCGGGTTGACCGCGCGCCGCACCGCGCCCGCCTTGAACGGCGAGAGGCAAAGATCGAACGCCTCGAGGAACGCGGGAACATCCTGCTGCGCACGCGGACCGAGGAGGTGGACGTTGGGCTCGCGCGCGAGCTCCTCCGCGCGGGCTCTCTCGTGAATCGGCCCGACCAAGACCACGCTCGCCTGCGGAAAGGCGCGCGCCACCGCGCGAAGAAGGTCGTAGTCGAGGTAGGCGAAGATCGCTCCGACGAAACCGATCCAGGGATGCGGCAGCGCGAGCAGCTCGGGCGGAATCGGCGACGGAGGACGATCGATCCAATCCTCGCGCACGCCGTTCGCGACCACCTCGATGCGCTCGGCGCGCGTGCGAGGACGAATGCTCTCCGCCAGACGCTTCGAGGTCGTGAAGACGAGGTCGGCCGACTCGAGCGTCGCGTCGACCGCGCGCGCCATGGTCGAGCGGCTGTGCGCGGCCGACTCGTAGGCCGCGAGGTCATCCACCAGATCGAAGATCACACGCTCGGGCGCGAGGCTCGCGCGCGCGCCGATCCAGAGCGGCTGATAGAGCCAGAGCCACGTGCGCTCGTAGCCGAGGCGCCGCGCGATCCGCCGCACGAGCCGACCCCAGGCGGAGTACTGCGCACGACTGACCGCGCGATGCGTCCAGAAGGGCAGCCCACGCGGCGGCGTCCACACATGCAGCCCCTCGCTCACGCTTCGCAGTCGGCCTTGGAGCAGCGGATTCCGCAACGTCGGCGGCGTCGCGCTCGACGGCGGCCGCAGGATCGATCGGCTCGGCTCGATGTAGAGCACCGGACGCCGCAGCGAGAGACGACTCATGAAGTGCTGCTTCCGGAACCAGGTCTCGTCCCAGAACTGCGTCGAGGCGCAGACGAGCAGCGGCATCGAGCGCGCCTCCGCGCGCGCGCGTTCACTCGACACGATCGCTCCTCGCGAGCTCGCGAAAGATCCCCGCCAGACTCGCGGCGCGCGCGCGGATGGAGAAGTGCTGCTCGACGCGCGCCCGGCCGGCACGGCCCATCGCGGCGGCGAGCGTTCGATCCTCGAGGAGCCGCACGATCGCCGACGCAAGCGCGGCCGGAGACTCGGGCGGCACGAGCAGACCGGTGTCGCCGTCGATCACCATCTCGGGAATGCCGCCGACCCGTGTCGCGACCACCGGGAGCCCCGAAGCCATCGCCTCGAGCAGCACGATCCCCTGCGATTCGTGGCGCGAGGCGAGGACGAAGACTTCCGCGCGCGCGAGCCACTCTCTTGTGACCGAAACCGCGCCGATGAACTGGACCCGCTTCATCGCGCCGGCGGGTCCCCCGCGCGGGGAGAGCTCCCGTTCGATCTCCTCGGCCCGACGCTCGAGCTCCTGCCGCAGCGGGCCGTCTCCGACCAGCACGAGCGTGAGGTCCTGATGCTGGCGCGCGACGATGCGAAAGGCTTCGAGCAGCGTCGCGTGGTCCTTCTCGCTCACCAGCCGCGCGACGCAGAGGAGGATGCGCTCGCCGGGTGCCGTCGACTCATCCCGTAGGGTCGACCTCCGTGTCGTGAACCGCTCCGGCTCGATCGCGTTCGGCAGCACACGGACGCGATCACGCGCGAGCCGATGTTCCTCGATCAACCACTCCGCCTGCGCCGAGGAGACCGCGATCACGCGCTCGGCCGAGCGGAGCGCGAGCCTCCAGAGCGGCTCGAGCCTCGCGCTCGCCGCCGGACGCCGATAGCTGTGAACGGTCGCCACCAGCGCGGGCGCGCGCGAACCCATCACGACGCGCAGCGCCGATGCATAGAGCAGGGACCAAACATGTGTGGTCAGGATCACCTCGATCGCCCGCCCGTCCACCAGACGCCGCAGCTTGAGCGCCGGAATCGGATCGAAGGGAACGCGCCTCGGCCAGAGCCGCGGCGGACTCGAGAGCTGGGACAGGAGCCCGCCGTCCTCGCGCAGCACCACCAGCTCCGCCCTTACCTCGGTCGGATCGAAGGCACGCTCAAGCGCGACGAGCTGGGTCTCCGCGCCCCCGATGTCGAGTAGGTCGGTGAGCAGGAGCGCTCGGGTCGGTCCCATCGCGGGCCGTTTCGGCATTGGGAAGTTATAGGGACTCGCACCCGCGACCGCAATGCCGCGCGGAGATGGCTCCAGGCTTTCGCGCCTCAGGTCGAGGCCCTACATTCACCCGATTGCGTGCGAAGGAGGTCGGGAATCAGCTCGTTGCCGCGGATCAGGGTGCAGCATGTCGGTCCGCTTGCCGGCGGCGGCATCGCCACGGTCGTCGTTTCGTTGGTCGAGGCGCTGCGCGATCTGCCCGAGCTCGAGGTCGAGGCGGTCGCGAGCACGGCTCTGGGCGGACTCGG